>JACZYK010000203.1 GCA_022571135.1 Bacteroidota bacterium | reverse complement strand
GAAAAGTAGGAATGCTGGTGGATCTTACAAGGAAAACGGACGCTGTTGATGCCGCTACACTCTATTTGCGGAATTGCATAGATGTCATTCCCGATAACGCGCTGATACTTGGCACCGGTTTGAGCGGATTGGGAGACGAAATCGAAGTGTCCCACACCATCCCGTACGAGGAGATTCCGCACTTCCCGGATTCGACCGTCGCTTCGCATCGTGGGCAATTGCTTGTCGGACGGCTTCATGATACGCCCGTCATGGCGATGCAGGGTAGGTTCCACCTGTACGAGGGGTATTCGGCCGAAGAGATCACGCGCCCCATCAGGGTTCTGGCCAGTCTGGGTTCGAAAAATCTTATCCTCTCCAATGCCGCAGGGGGTGTGAATCCGCACTTTCGTCGCTCCGACATCATGCTGATTACGGATCACGTCAATCTTCAGGGAGTGAATCCTCTCGAGGGACCTAACGTGGAAGAGTGGGGTCCGAGATTTCCCGACATGAGCGAACCTTATGATAGAGGCTTCAGGACTCTGGCCGAGCAATGTGCGCTGGATCTCGGCATGCGCCTCGTACAGGGTGTATATCTGGCCGTGAGGGGCCCTAATCTAGAAACGAAAGCAGAATACCGACTCCTCCGGGCTCTGGGCGCCGATGTGGTCGGAATGAGCACGGTAGCCGAGGTTCTCGTTGCGCGCCATATGGGAATGCGTGTTCTGGCATTTTCCGTGATCACGGACGAATGTTTTCCCGATGCGCTCAAACCTGTCTCTCTTGAAGACGTACTTGCCGCAGCTTCCGAAGCAGAACCCAGGCTGCGCGCGTTGATCGCCGCAATCATCGAAAAGATCTGAGTACGGGAGACTCGCCACATCATGTGCGCTTGCTTCGGCTCCGCCCATTTTCGGCGACGATGCCGGAGCGGCAACATTCATTGTTTCTTGCACATCTGGAACCGTTTTGCGGGTCGGAGCGATCTGAGGAATTCTGTATCTTTCTTGTTTTACTATGTGTGGTATACACCCTCGGTGCGTCGGTCCTCAGTGACAGCGTGAAGGATTGGTTACCAGGCCCTAAAAAGCGTTATACGGCCCACCGTAGATGAAAAAGTTCAAGGAATACAAGCAGATCGACTTTCCGTCACTTGAAAAGGATGTGCTGGACAGGTGGCAGAAGGAGGATATCTTCAATAAGAGTATCGCCCAGCACGAAGGGGAACCTGGATACACATTTTATGAAGGTCCCCCGACGGCTAATGGACGCCCGGGAATTCATCACGTGATGTCTCGGACCATTAAGGACGCCTTCTGTCGGTATAAAACGATGAAGGGCTTCCAGGTCGAACGAAAGGCCGGCTGGGACACACACGGATTGCCGGTAGAAATTGAAGTCGAGAAAGAACTCGGCCTGAAAGGGCGTCGTCAAGTAGAGGAGTACGGAATCGCCCGATTCAACGCAGCCTGCAGAGAGAGCGTGCTGCGTTACAAGGACCAATGGGACGAGCTGACAACCCGTATGGGGTACTGGGTTGATCAGGCCAATCCGTACGTGACTTTCCAATCTGCATATATCGAGTCCGTCTGGTGGCTTCTGAAGCGTATTTACGAGAAAGGATTTCTCTATCAGGGACACAAAATCCTGTGGTATAGCCCGGGTTCGGAGACCGTTCTATCCTCGCACGAGGTAAGCCTGGGCTACAAAGAGGTCCAGGACCCGAGTGTTTTTATCCGTTTCAGGGCTACGGACGAACCCGACGCCTTTTACCTGGCATGGACGACGACACCCTGGACGCTGATATCGAATACGGCACTTGCCGTCGGAGCAAAAATTGAATACGTAAAGATTCGCCACCAATCGGAGGATCTCGGATCGACTCTCCTGTATATGGCGAAGGAGCGTTTGTCGATAATCAAAGAAGACTACGAGATCCTGGAGACGATGACGGGCAACGACCTGGTCGGGCGATTCTACGAGCCGCTATATGATTACTTCAGTGACTCGGTAGAGGAGGGCAGTGCCTGGAGAGTCGTTTTGGCGGACTACGTTTCGACCGAGGACGGAACCGGCATCGTCCATACGGCTCCCGCTTTCGGAGCTGACGATTTCGAGACGTCAAAGTCGGAAAATCTACCGGTGATAAATCCGATAACTCCGGATGGACATTTCGAAGAAGAGGCAGAGCTGGTCGCCGGTTTGTGGTTCAAAGATGCCGATAAAGTCATTTGCCGCGATTTGAGAGATCGAGGACTCATGTACAGGCACGAGACGTGCATACACAACTACCCGCACGACTGGCGCAAGGGAACGCCCCTGATGAGTTATCCGGTCGAGAGCTGGTTCATCAAGACGACTGCGATCAAGGACCGGATGATCGAGCTGAATACTCACATCAACTGGCAACCTTCCGGGATCGGAACGGGTCGTTTCGGGGGCTGGCTGGAAAAAAACGTCGACTGGGCTCTGTCGAGGAGACGTTTCTGGGGCACGCCTCTGCCGATCTGGAAGTCGGATGCCCCCGGTTCCGAGTACATGGAGTTCATCGGGTCGATCGCCGAACTGCGTGAGCGTTGCGGTGACCAGCTTCCGGAGAGCGACGAGGAAATCGATCTTCACAGACCTTTCGTAGATCACCTGACCTGGCCTGCTCCGGATGGCGGCACGATGAGGCGCATTGAAGACCTCATTGACGTCTGGTTCGATTCCGGTGCGATGCCGTTTGCCCAGTGGCACTATCCCTTCGAAAACAAAGAGATTTTCGAGAAAACATTCCCGGCGGACTTCATCGCGGAAGGCGTGGACCAGACCAGGGGCTGGTTTTATACGCTTCATGCGATCGCAACCCTGGTCATGGACGGTCCGGCATTTCGCAACGTCGTCGTCAACGGACTCGTTCTGGACGAGACCGGAGAAAAAATGTCGAAGACCAAGGGTAATACGGTTGATCCCTTCGAGCTTTTCTCCCGGTTCGGTGCGGATATCGTCCGTTGGTATATGATGAGCAACACACCGCCGTGGGAAAATCTCAAATTTTCGGAACGCGGACTCGTCGAAACGCAGAGAAAGTTTTTCAACACGTTGGCGAACGTGTACTCTTTTTACGCGACGTATGCCAACATCGACGGATTCCAGTACTCGGAAGATCCTGTTCCTGTCTCCGAGCGGCCGGAAATGGACCGTTGGATTTTGAGCCGTCTCGCTTCTACGGTACGGGCGACGGACTCAGCATTCGACGAGTATAATCCGACAAGAGCCGCGAGGGCTGTCGAACGATTCGCCGATGAATTGTCCAACTGGTATATCCGACGCAACCGGCGACGATTCTGGTCTTCAAAAGACTCAGGTGGAACGGACACTGGAACGAATGAGAAGAAGAGCGCCTACGAGACGGTTTCGGAATGCCTGATCACTATCGCAAGGCTCATGAGCCCCATTGCTCCGTTCTTCAGCGACTGGCTCTTCCGGTCTGTAAACGATGTTACGCAGTTGGACCCTGCAATCTCTGTACACTTGTCAAGCTATCCCGATCCGGTTGCGGCCGGTCATTACATCGACGAAGCTCTGGAGCACCGTATGGGTCTTGTGCGCACGATTTCTTCCATTGTACTCGGACTCAGAAACAGTTCGGGCCAGAACGTGAGGCAGCCCCTTGAGCGCATTCTAGTGATAACGGGGCCTGAGGTCGAAGAAGATGCCATTGAACTGAGGCGGAACATTATACTCGACGAAGTCAATGTTCGAAACATCGAGTATGTGAAAGGAACCAGCGACGTAGTCAGGCGCCAGGCGAAACCCAATTTCAAGTCGTTGGGCAAGCGGTTGGGAAAGATGATGAAGCCGGTGAACCTGGCCATACTGTCGCTGTCGGACGAGCAGATTGACGCCTATCTGGATACAGGTCTACTGCAGTTGGACATAGACGGCTCGACGGTTGAATTGTCCGGTGACGACGTAGAGATCGTAAGTGAAGGCATTGAGGGATGGCTTGTTGGACAGGAATCCGGTGTAACTGTGGCTCTGGATACGACTATGACGGATGAACTGAGAGCCGAAGGCCTTGCGAGGGAGACCGTAAATCGAATTCAGAACATGAGAAGACAGGCTGGTTTCGAGGTTACGGATCGAATTCGAGTATTTTTTTCGGGTTCGCCTCGAGTGGTCGATGCCGTACACGAACACAGCGAATGGATCAGGAACGAGACGCTCGCTGTGGAGTTGGAAGACGCCCGGCAGCCGAAAGGCGAGCTGGTATCGAACTTCGATATAAATACCGAGCATCTCGTTGTAGGGGTATGCCGGGTCCGGTAATCAGATACCCGATTTGTTTTCCTGAGAGCACGGAATTACGTACTTTCATGCTATGGCGAAGAAGAAAAAAGCGACGGCCGAAACCCTGGACGGCCTGGGCGAAAATATTGTAATCGAGCGTGTAACACCGTTCTCGGCTGACGAACTTGGACATTTCGAGTCGATCATCCTGGTCAAGAGGCAGTCGGCGCAGGAGGACATCCTTAAAATGCGTGGTCAACTCGCCGACGCTCGCGAGCAGGCAGAGAACGACACGGCCTACAGCTTCCATATGGCTGACGCAGGAACGGATGCGATGGAGAGGGAGAAGCTTTATCTAATGATCGCTCGACAGCAGAAGTATGTCGGCTATCTGGATCGTGCCCTCACGCGCATTGAAGATCGCACGTATGGTGTTTGCAAAGTCACTGGAAACCCCATTTCCCTGGAGAGACTCGAGGCAGTGCCGCACACAGAGATCTCGATAAAGGCCAAGCTGCAGCAACAGAAAAAGTAACTTTGCCAAGACGTATCCGTAATTTTAAACAGGGCGTTTCCAGTTTATTGGAACCGCCCTTTTCATATCTCCCCGGACAGTAGAAAACTATGCGAGCACTGCGGATATCTGTAGCCGTCATCCTGGTCGATCAGTTGACGAAGATCGTAGTTCTGCTGACAATGCGGCGCGAGCAGTCCATCGATCTGCTGGGTAACTGGCTCAAATTTACCTATACGGAGAATCCGGGAATGGCCTTCGGAATCGAGTACGGGCACCCGGCGCTCATCACTCTTTTTTCGATCATCGCCACCGGAATGATCGTTCTGTATATCAGGAAAGTAGACACCGTGTATGCGCCCTACTACTATAGCCTGTCTCTGGTCCTCGGCGGTGCACTGGGTAACATCATTGATCGCATCTTCTACTCGAGTATTATTTACGGAGGACGACTGTTTACCGGGCGGGTGGTGGATTTCATACATCTCAACGTCTGGCGCGGATATGTACCCGAGGATTTCCCGGTGCTTGGCGGGAAGTATGTGGCTTTATTCCCAATCTGGAATGTGGCTGACATGGCCATCGTGATAGGAGTCGTCGGGATTCTGGTATTTCACCGTCGTTTCCACGAGCGACTTACAGCGATTACCGATAATTCCGAC
>JACZYK010000202.1 GCA_022571135.1 Bacteroidota bacterium | reverse complement strand
AGGCAATGATTGTGTGGTAAACGGCCGGAATGAACCCGAAAACGGGATTGAATGGGCGGCATAGGAGGATGAACTCATGTTAAACAACCACGAATATGGCAAAACGACCATTGACCTCCAGTACTGGACCTTTTTCACCTGATCATTATTATCGTGTCAGCCGTGGCGAACATTATCCTGTGGTACTCGGTGTTACCCGATAGAACGTCCATACCGGACATTCAAGAAAGCGGGGAAAGGAGTCATGTCGCTGATCACAGACAGTGAGTTTTCCTGGTCAGGTTTACCTACGGTCGATTCTCCGAGAGGCAAGATTCGACGTCTCGTCCCGGCGTGCGCCGGTCGCAGAATATCAGCGCTACACCGAGTTGTCCAAATGCTGAAAGTCACAGCATTCGTTCTCGCGGTCACGTCTTCGAATCCGTATGTGGTACAGGCGCAGCGCGCAGAACTGAACTTTACGCACCTGACGACCGATCACGGCCTTTCACACAACAGCGTAATCGCGGTGATCCAGGATCAGAGGGGATTCATGTGGTTCGGGACCCAGGACGGTCTGAATAGATTCGACGGGCAGAATTTCAGGCATTACAGAAATATCCAGGGCGACAGCACCTCCCTGTCTGATAGTTTTATTATCTCATTGATCGAAGACTCAGACGGAGTTATCTGGATTGGAACCCGTTACGGTGGATTGAATCGCTTTGACGCCGAAACCGAGACGTTCCATCGATATCCGTTCGGGGGCCCGGATGAAGAGACATCTCTAGGATCCGGTATCGTTAAAGCCCTCTTCGACTGGGGTGAACGCGGTCTATGGGTAGGAACGATGGGCGGAGGCCTGAGTGTTCTGGATCGTGAGACGGGCCACTTTACCCACTTCAGGTATGATTCACTCGATACGAGTACGCTCAGCGAAGACAAAATCTGGAACATCTATGTAGACAGGTCTGAAACGCTCTGGGTCGGCACGTGGGACGGCGGTCTGAACGAATTCATCCCATCCAGCAATTCCTTCAGGCGGCATATTTGGAGTGTCGACGGGAAACTGCTGTTCGGCAGCAACAGGATTCGCTCGATTCTGGAAGATCAGGAAGGTTTGTACTGGATCGGAACGTCCGGCGGAGGTCTCAGCCGCTGGAATAGAGAGACACAGAAGGTTACCGTTTTCAAGAATATCACCGGGAATGTCAATTCCATAAGTGATAATAAAGTCTGGGATGTCCATCAGGATTCAAGGGGCATCCTGTGGATTGGAACTTTCGGTGGCGGAGTCGGCCGCCTGGACCCGTCAACAAATCGCTTCACCCGGTATCTGCATGACCCCGCTGTCGCTCAGAGTCTCTCGAACAACGTAGTCAACGATGTCTACGAAGATCGAGCAGGTATTCTCTGGCTGGCGACGGACCGCGGCGTCAGCAGAGTCAATCTAGAAAGCGATCGTTTCATACGCTACCGACGGCAATCGACGCCGTCCGATGGAGGCCTGAGCGAGGACGACGTTCTGGCACTGTACCCCAGCATGGCGGTTCCTGGAAATATCTGGGTAGGCACCCTGGCAGGCGTAGAACTTGTCGAAACCAGTACGGGGCAGGCTTCCGTCTTCGCGCACGGTGAGCCCGGTCACCGTTTGACCGATCACGAGGCCGTCTCCGCGATGGCCGAAGATGAACGAGGACGACTCTGGATCGGGACACGGGGCGGGGGTCTGGAAAGGGTGGATCTGGATGGGAGCGCGCATGTCGTTTTTACATCACGAGCGGGAGACAGGACGAGTCTCAGCAGCGATGCCGTACGCGCGATCCTGGTTGACAGAAATGGTATCGTGTGGATCGGAACGGACGGGGGCGGTCTGAACCGTTTCGAAAGTCAGACGGAAACTTTCGTGCACTATCGAAACATATCTGGAGATGTAAACAACCTCAGTGACTTCGTCAGCACACTTTTCGAAGACTCGCACGGTCTGATATGGATTGGCACCTTTGATAGTGGACTGAATAGACTGAATCCCGTTTCGGGGCGCATTTCCAGAATTGCCTACTCGGAAAATGAGCCCTCTGGTTCCGAACAGATTCCGGCCTCCGAACGCGTCGTCTCGATCATTGAAGACGAAGACGGCTTTCTATGGATTGGTACGTATAGCGGCCTACGCAAATACGAGCCGACCACTGGCAGGTCGTGGCGATTCGGCTCCGTAGATGGACTTCCCAGCGATGCAGTTCTCGGCGTAACGGATGGACACGACGGAACGTTATGGATCAGCACGAGCCAGGCGGTTTCAAGGTTTGATATCGAAACCTCCACCTTCACGAACTACACCGCTGAAAGCGGTCTTCCACTCCTGCAATTCAATCCGGGGGCGATCAGTAGCACCGCGTCCGGTACTATTCTCATTGGCGGGAATGACGGATTTATCACTTTCGATCCTGAGGACCTGGTGAGCAACCGATCGGTGCCACAAATCGTGATCACCGAAATTCGAAGAGGTAATGATGTCATCGCCACCGATGTTTGGTCGGGAGAGAAACTCCATCTCTCCTATCGGGACGGGATCATCGGGCTGAAATTTGCGCTTCTGGATTATGCGAACCCGTCAACCCATGAATTCCAATACATTTTGGAAGGATTCGAACAGAGTTGGCATGACGTCCAGGGACCGGTCGGCGAAGCCACGATCACGAATACGACCGGTCGCTCGGGTACGTTCCGATTCAGAGTAAGGGGAGTCGGAAGAAGCGGGATGAGCAACGAACTCATTCTCTCAGTGATCATCCGGGCGCCATGGTGGCGCACTCCCCTGTTCGCGATATTTATAACCATTATCGTCGTCATCACTGCCACCGCAGTCATAGTCATAAGAATCAGAAAGCGCAGGTATGAACGTGTAGAAACACAGCGAATGCTTTCGGAGAGCAGGGAGCGCGAACGCCTGCATCTCACCAGAGAACTCCATGACTCACCATTACAAAATCTCTATAGTGCACGGCACAAGCTGGAATTGATAGCGCTCGTCGACGGTGCGTCGGAAAACAACGACATAATCAACGAGACCCAGAAGATCCTCCAGCAAACGGCAGAAGATCTGCGACGTATCTGCGGCGAACTCCGCCCGCCAACACTCGAAGATTTTGGCCTGGAGCAGACAATACGGTCACATCTCCGGGAATTCGGGAGTGAGCACCCGAATCTGGAACTCGAAGCAGATCTGTTGCCTGATGAACTGCGGCTCCCTGAAGACCGCCGGCACCGCGCCGCCACTTGACGCGCGTATTCCTGATGACCTTCGACTCTGTAAGGATGAGCTGCCGCCGGACATTCTTGACTATCTCGCCTTGAATCGCTTTCGGCATGAACGAAAATGCTCGGACTACGGCGACGGCGTTGGATGAGATTTTAAGAGCTTGTACCATTACTCTTTGCGGACATATTCGAGAAGCGATGTTTCGACTTCCGGCATGAACGTTTGATTTTTGAGACTTCGCGTGACGCTTGGATTCCCGAAGTTGACAGTCTGCCCTGCTGCGTTGACTTGCTGGGTCCCTAGCCTGGACTTGTTACGCCACTCAAATTCAATCTGCATAAGGAACGCACGACGAAGTCCCTCTGGCATTGCCGTCTCTCCGGCGCCTGGTGACGTGCCCTGGGCCACAAACCCCCCTGTATAGGTCACTTGGACATTCTTGAAGCCTTGCTCCCAGACTCGATTTCCAATGCCTCTGACGACGCGACCACGCTCAGGATCGAACCTGAAACTATCTGAGTCCAGGGCTGTTTCAGCTTCGAAGATCCCGTCGCCGTCCACGCGGATATCGGTAATGCTAACCGTCGGGAAGTTGCGTAACAGAAGAGATCGAAAGCCGCCATCGTGCAGCTCGACTATAGCGGACGAGAGAAGTAGACCTCTATTTGTGTGGTCGTCGAATCGGCCTTGCAGCAATTCAGCTAGTAACGTGATCTTGGCGTCATCGTCGGTATCAGTCACGCCGACGGATAGCTTGATCTCTGTCAGTTCTGCAATGTACAGCATCAGTTTCGATCCTTGTTTGACCGGAGATGTTCTCGCGGTCCTGATAAAGTCCGGGCCGGGCGCAAAGGAAGCGACCTAAAACCACCGCGACCCGTCTCTGCGGTTTGACACCTACAGATTCTTTCAAAGTAATTACCTCCTTACTGAACCTGCAATCACTCCCGCGCCACCTTGTATTTTCAGGTGAAGAGGGGAATTTGCTGGTGTGAACAAGAGTTCTCCTGCCTCAAATAATACCTTGTTTCCATCCATCGGAATACTAGCAGCTTGTCTCATTTTATATACTCTATCTCCAGTCGCTCCTGCACTGGTTAGTTGAGCATCTAAGACAATGTTTGTTGGCGTTGCATTAGTGACTTGAGCTAAACTCTCTACTGTATCGCTTGCGTGATAGTAAACGACATCATCGCCGTTCGTTAGCACGAATGTAGAGTTACTAACTGATATCGAAAACGCTCCATTCGTAGCGGACGTGAAAGGCAAAAGAGCTAAACCGTCACGTGTAAATACAAGAATGTTTGTCTCAGTCATTCCCGTTTCGAGATATTTCGCGAAGATCGAAGTCAGCACATTCTGCCCAATACCAGGCTTGAAAGTTATACTCGACGATGGATCGCCCTCATCGAAAAGACTCTCTCCGGCGCCAAAAGAAAAGACGGCAGTCATCGCGACCACCGCCGAAAGAATTATAGATTTGAATTTGTGCATGTTCGATATCCCTATCTGAATGAGTCAGTGGTGGGGCCGTCCGTGTAGGCACCTACGGACGACCCCTTGCACTGGGGTTGATTGCTTACGAAGCGGCAGTCTTCAGAATCGTAAACGTCTTGACCGGCTTGCGGAAGACATCCACGTTGATCGTGCCACGCCATGCGGTCTGGTTCTTATTGAATAAGAACTCCGTCGACGTAGCGATCTTTATGCCGCCGATCATTCCGAGGAAGATGGTCTTCAGATCACCGTATCCGAGAAACGCTTTGCTGACTCCGTCTTCCGACAGATCCGGCATACCTTCATCGATGATAATAGGCTGAAACTTGATACGTTCCTCGCCTGTCGGTCCGACCGTTACGACAGGCACTTTGCCTTCGCGATTCAGGTCTTCCAGGACTCCGAGAATTTCGATGTTCGCCAACCAACGGCCGTTGCGCCGTCCACGTTTGAACGTGTTGCTACGCATGGCGTTCAAATCAGAGTTGTCGACGTTGCTGAATGACGTATCGCCAGATCCCATGATTACGATAAACGCCGCGTTCGTCTCCTCCAGGAGTCCCAGCGTTCCGTTGAATGTCGATGTTGCGTCGGCATTCAGAATCCAGTCGGCCAGTCCTTCGATGATCGCATCGCTAATCAGATCGTTTGCGAGTGCGGCGAGTCCGATGACGTTCATCTCAAGGAGACGATTGTCAATTGGGAAGAACACATACGCTTCG
>JACZYK010000004.1:8229-24157 GCA_022571135.1 Bacteroidota bacterium | reverse complement strand
GGACCGCGCGGAGGAGCTCGCCGAGCGGCTGCGCGCCGAGCTTGGGCCGGCGGAGCTGTTCGTGACCGAGTTCACGCCCGTCATCGGCGCACACGTGGGGCCGGGGCTCGTGGGGTGCGCGCTGCACGCGGCCGACGGCTAGCTGAGCACGTGCCAAGAGGGCCGCGGGCGGCGGCGAGCGTTCGTTCGTACTTCGAGAGCCTCAGCACGAACGGGTGCCAATGGTCCCTGGCAGCTCGAAGGCTTGCGCCGCATCCGTAGGGGCGCACGGCGTGCGCCCTCGCCGAGCCAGGCGCAGCGTTATGGTAGCCTCCGTCACGCCCTCGACGCCCGCTTGTGGCCCCATGCAACGCCCCTAGGAGAACGCCCATGGTGACCCTGTCCGTGACCCAAGGAGACATCGAAGAGGCCGAGGTCGATGCGATCGTCGTCAACCTCTTCGAGGGCGTGACGACGCCCGGCGGCGGCACGGGCGCGGTCGACCGGGCGCTGGACGGCGGCATCTCAGGCGTCATCGCGGACGGCGAGATCTCCGGCAAGCAGGGCGAGATCGCCATGCTGCACACCCTCGGCAAGCTCCCGGCCAAGCGCGTGCTCGTCGTCGGCCTCGGCAAGAGCGCCCGGCTCGACGCCAGCGTCGTGCGCGACGTCTCCGGCGTCACGGCACGCTACCTCCAGCGCGTGGGCGCCAAGCGCGCGGCGACGATCGCTCATGGTGCCGGCATCGGCGGGCTCGACGCTGCGGCCTCCGGCCAGGCCATCGGCGAGGGCACGGTCCTCGGCCTCTATGCCTTCAAGCGCTACCGCACCCGCAAGGAAGACGAGCCCGAGAAGGTGCTCGAAGAGCTCACCATCGTCGAGCAGGACGCCAGCCGGGTCGCGCCGCTCGAAGCGGGCCTCGAGCGCGCCCGCGTCCTCGCCGGAGGCGTCGTGCTCGAAGCTTACCGAATGGCTCCTCAGCGGATCTTGTCGGTTACCATGCTTTCTGCGATCGGTGTCCAGGAACTCGAGCTGATGGGCGACTACCACATGAACCACTCAGTCCACGGCGTTCAACTAGCGGGTTTGTGGCTCTTCCAGGAGGGTTTGCCCCACTTCGGATGGATGGACGATGCATTTCTGAACACGTCGTATGCCAGAAATTTCTTCGATACCGACCAGCGTCCGCTGCGTCGGATTTTGACGGAGTTCAGGGCGCCGATGCACATCATCCACGGCAAAAATGATTCTCTTGTGCCCTACGAGGCGGCGATCGAACACCACCGCCTCGTCCCACAAAGCACGCTGACGTCTTTCACCGAGGAAGGACACTCAATGCCGTTCGTACGCCCGGATACCCTCGCCGCCATTGTGGCAAAATTCATCGGTGAGGTCGATTCGGGAGTGGCGCTGCGCCTCCGCGACGCCGGCGCCGAGCGTCTCCGAGAGGCGAGTCGTCCCTTCGACATGTCTTCCTTTCCCCCCGTCCAGGGCGCAGAACTCATCTTCCTGATGATCCTGATTGCCACGGCAACGCTCATTAACGAAGATCTGGCGTGCATCGGCGCGGGGCTGATGGCAGCCAGAGGCACCCTGACCCTGTTTACCGCCTTCGGCGCAGCGTTTGGAGGAATCCTTCTCGGAGATGTGATGCTATATGCGCTCGGCCGTGGACTCGGACGCGGCGTCCTGCGCCGCGTGCCGTTGCGGTGGTTCATCCGGGAGGAAAGCCTGAAGCGCGGATCGGCGTGGTTCAAAAAACGGGGATTCAGAGTGATTTTCGCGAGCCGGTTCGTACCCGGTATGCGGCTACCGACGTATGTGGCGGCGGGAGTGATGAAGGCGCCGTTCTGGACATTCCTCACCTATTTCTTCGTGGCGAGCCTCATTTGGGCGCCCATCATCGTCGGCGTATCAGCACTTCTCGGAAACGAGATTCTGAGTTTCTACTCGGTATATGAATCCTTCGCTCTGGTAGTGCTCCTGGGACTGGTCGCGCTGATCTACGCGTCGATCCACATCTTCGTGCCCGCATTCAGTCACCGGGGTCGGCGGAGGCTGTTGTCAAAATGGCGCCGTCTGTCAAGGTGGGAATTCTGGCATCCTTTCGTTTTCTACCCGCCCCTGGTTCTCTACGTATTCTGGCTGGCCGTCAGACACCGCTCCCTGACGGTATTCACCGCCGCAAATCCGGGTATTCCCCACGGAGGCTTCGTCGGAGAATCCAAATTCGCAATTTTGTCTGCACTGAAAGGGGATCGACACGTCATAGCCTCATTCGCTCTCGTGCGCCCGGGAGAACACGGTCCGGCGATCGTGCGCGACTTCATGAGCGGAAACGAACTGGATTTCCCGGTCGTGCTCAAGCCGGACATCGGGGAGCGGGGGTCAGACGTCATGATCGCACGCTCAGAGGACGACGTTCGCGACTATTTCGACCGAAACGGTACGCCGACCATCATACAGGAATTCGCCCGCGGTAGAGAATACGGGGTGTTCTACTATCGAATGCCGAACGAGGAGACGGGCCACATATTTTCCATCACAGACAAAAGACTTCTAACCGTAACAGGCGACGGAAAGCGTACGCTGCAGGACCTCATTCTGGACGACGATCGGGCCGTGTGCATGGCTCCCATGCACATCGGTAACCATGCCGGCCGGATCGACTCCGTGCCGGCCAGGGGAGACCGCATTGAGCTCGTCAGCATCGGCACGCATTGCCTGGGCGCCCTCTTCCTGGACGGCGGCTCGATGATCACGTCAGAACTCGAATCTACATTCGACAGGATCAGTAAGACCTTTGAAGGGTTCTTTTTCGGCCGCTACGACGTCCGCACAACCGATATCGAAGAGTTTCGGCGTGGAAGAGGTTTTAAAATCGTCGA
The DNA here is from genome assembly GCA_022571135.1 of Bacteroidota bacterium. Lineage (GTDB taxonomy): Bacteria > Bacteroidota > Rhodothermia > Rhodothermales > UBA10348 > JACZYK01. The sequence goes on along the minus strand of JACZYK010000004.1, from coordinate 21,290 downwards.
GTTGAACGGCGTTACATCTGAGGCCACCCACATTTACGATCCGTCGAATTCATTGTTTAGTGCCTATCGGACGCTGTTTCGACAGTGGGAAATCGCCTTCGCGATCGGCGCCGAGAACGCGAGGCGAGGGGCGAGGCCGGAATCGGTTATGAATCTGATTCGCCTTATCTATCTGAACAAATTGAAGCGGGGATGAGTGCAGCCCGAAGAATATTGTTCGCGATACCCAACACCGTGTCGTCCGTTCTGCAGCAGATAGGGAACTATGCCCTGTTCATCTCGCAGGCGTTCTCGTCGATCCGGGAATGCGGAGCGTTCCGGGAGTCGATTTTCCGCCAGATGGTGCGAATAGGCGTGGAGTCGCTTCCGGTCGTCATGCTTGCCAGCGCATTTTCGGGCGTCGTAGTCACGATCCAGACCGCCTATCAGCTCGAGAACGTCATTCTCTCGTCGAATGCCGTCGGAGCGGTCGTCGTACCGACGCTCATGCTTGAAATGGCGGCGCTCATTCCCGGGCTGATCATGGCGTCGAGGGTCGGCGCGAGTATTGCCGCCGAGATCGGAACGATGCGCGTGACCGAGCAGATCGACGCCCTCGAAGCCATGGGCATGAACTCGGTGGGATACCTCGTCCTGCCCCGTATTCTGGCGGGCGCCGTCATGTTTCCGTCGATTTACGTGGCGGCGGTATTCGTCAGCGTAGCCGCGGGCGGTTTCGCCGGAGAATTCCTGGGCTATCTCCCTTTTGAGGCCTTCATACGAGGCGCACGCACCTACTTCCTGCCCTTCGATGCGTTCTACGGAATGACGAAGATGCTGGCATTCGGATTCCTTATCACCTCGATCGCCTGCTGGAAGGGATTTACGGCGAGCGGCGGAGCGGACGGCGTCGGTCGAGCGACAACGAGCGCGGTCGTGCTCAGTTGTGTCAACATTCTCATCGCAGACTACGTCCTCGCCGCCCTGCTCCTCTGAGACGACCCGAGATCGACAACAGGATTATTCGACGTCGAATCTCCGACTTTAAGTTCGGAATACTTATCATTCGATCCGGGATCCGGACGGGTAAGACGCCTGTCTGCGCGCAGTCTATCCCGAACAGAGATACCGTTACCCCGCCACCAGCGCACATCAGATGGCCCGTACCGCTTTGCTGCGACCGAACGGAGCCTACGGAGAGAGTCCGGCCGAGCGGCCGGGGTTGTCTACGTTCGGCGGCGTATTCACGCCCTCGATCCTGACGATACTGGGCGTCATCATGTACCTGCGCTTAGGATGGGTCGTAGGGAACGTCGGACTGAGGGGGACTTTCTTGATCGTCACCCTTTCGACGTCGATCACGTTCTTAACGGCCCTCTCCATTTCGGCGATTGCTACGGCGCAGAGGGTCAGAGGCGGCGGCGCCTATTACATGATCTCCCGGTCGCTGGGCATCGAGGCTGGAGGAGCCGTCGGAATTCCCCTTTACCTGGCGCAGGCGCTCTCGGTGGCCCTCTATACGATCGGTTTCGCCGAGAGCGTGGTGAGCGCGTTCCCCGGTCTGAACGAGAAATTCGTTGCCATCCTCACTACCGTTCTGGTGGCTCTTTTAGCCCTGCGATCCGCAAAGGCCGCGATAAAGATCCAGTATTTCATCATGGGCGCGATCGCGCTCTCGCTGCTCTCTCTTCTGTTCGGAAGCTCCGTGGCGGAGGAGGCGGCGTCGGTCGTCGACGTAGCGCCGCGAGAGGACTTCTGGGTGGTATTTGCTGTATTCTTTCCCGCGGTGACGGGCATTCTGGCGGGCGTGAACCTGTCCGGAGACCTGAGAGAACCAGGAAAATCCATCCCATGGGGCACGCTGGCGGCCGTCGGGACGGGCTTCCTGATCTATATGGGTATCCCGGTCATCCTCGCCGGACGCGCCACGCCCGAGCAACTGATCGCCGATCCGCTCATCATGCGGAAAATGGCCATCTGGGGCAATGCGATCCTGATCGGCGTGTGGGGAGCCACACTGTCGAGTGCAGTGGGAAGCATTCTGGGCGCCCCGCGTGTTCTTCAGGCACTCGCTCGCGACGGCGTTATCCCCAACGCTTTCAGATTTCTCGGTCAGGGCTCCGGTCCGAACGACGTGCCTCGCGTCGGGACCGCTTTCACGTTGGCGATCGCGCTCACAACCGTGATGCTCGGAAACCTGAACGTCGTTGCACCCATCCTGACGATGTTCTTCTTGACGACGTACGGCGTACTCAACGTCTCAGCCGGACTGGAACGTTTTCTAGGTAATCCGTCCTATCGGCCGAAGTTCAGGGTACACTGGTCCTGGTCGCTCCTGGGAGCCGTCGGATCCGTCGGCGTCATGTTTCTCATCAATCCGCTGGCGACATGGATCGCTATTGCCATCGTATTCGTCATCTATTCCTGGCTCGAAAGAAGAGAATTGCGCTCCGCGTGGGGAGATGTACGGCTCGGCCTGTGGCTGAACCTGACCCGGGCCGGCCTCCTGCGAATGCGCAGCGCCCCGGACTCTAAAAACTGGCGGCCCCACCTTCTCGTCCTCTCGGGTGCACCCACGAAGCGCTGGCATCTGATCGAGTTTGCCTCCTCGCTGACGCACAACCGGGCCCTGTTGACCGTCTCTTCCATTGTGCCGCCGGATAAGGTCACGACCGATCGGATCCGAACCATGTCGGGTTCCATATATGATTATCTCGATCGGCACGGCATTCAGGCGCTCGTTCGCATTATTCCTGCGGGGTCTCCTTTCGAAGGCGCTCGGCAACTGGTCGCCACGTATGGGTTGGGCAATCTGGTCCCGAATTCGATAATCGTCGGCGACAGCGAGCAGCTCTCCCGCCGGGAAGAATATTGCCGGATGATCGCTCACTTTTATTCGGCGAAGCGAAACACCCTCATCATCCGTTACGATGAAGCCAGGCGTTTCGGCGCGAAAAGGCGAATCGACGTCTGGTGGGGCGGAATCAAGGGTAACGGTGGACTCATGTTGATCCTGGCCTATCTTCTGCGGACGAGCCTGGAGTGGCGAGGCGCCGAGGTTACGATCAAAATGGTAGTGCTGTCCGCGGACGCGGCGGCCGGAGCGGCCAGAAATCTGGACGAGATGGTCTCGACGTCCCGAACGGGCGCCCGCACCGAGATCCTGGTCGCGGACAATCGACCTTTCTCGGAGATACTGAGGAGTTCGTCGAGCAATGCCGATCTGGTATTTATCGGCATGGCGACCCCCGACGGCGACTTCACGAAGTACTATGAAAATCTGCAGGAACGAACGCGTGGATTGCCCACGACCGTATTCGTCCTGGCAGCAGAAAACCTCGCCTTCGGCGACGTGATTCTGTGATGACCGAGACTCTCCTCAAGAAGCCCCAAAACGAGGCGTTGCTCCTTCAGGCAGCCGAGCGATACGGAACGCCCACGTACGTCTATGAGGCGTCGACTGTCCGAGAACGAATCGAACGGCTACGAAGTCATCTGCGGGGCGCACCGGTTCAGTTGCTCTATGCCATGAAGGCCAACGGAGCCCTGCCACTGCTGAGGATCATGAAGGAGGAGGGTCTCGGTATCGACGCCGTTTCCCCCGCCGAGCTCGAACTCGCTCTGAGAATCGGATTCGAGGGGAATCAGATCCTGTTTTCGGCCAACAACATGACCGACGACGAGATGGATTTCGCCGCACAGGAAGGCGTCGTTCTCAACATCGGCGAGCTTTCGAGGCTGGAGCGATTCGGCAAGAAATATCCCGGTGAATCGGTCTGTATCCGTTTCAATCCACAGATCGGCGCCGGACATCACAGGCATGTGATCACGGCGGGTGAAAAGAGCAAATTCGGTATTCCGGTCGCTCAGACGGACGAAGTACTCTCGCTCGCACATCGATTCGAGCTGAATATTTGCGGCGTTCATCAGCACATTGGAAGCGGAATCCTGGATACCGAGACCGCCTGGAAAGCGTGCGCCGTGCTGCTGGACGTGGCAGCAAAATTTCATTCTCTCAGGTTCATCAATTTCGGTGGTGGACTGGGCGTTCCCTATCGACCTGGAGAGCAACCGCTCGATATGGAAAGATGGGAGGATCTGATCGTCTCCCCCCTCCGAACGTATCGCGACCGGCATCCCTCTCCCGATCTGTCCTTTCGGTTCGAACCCGGAAGGTATCTGGTTGCGGAGGCGGGAACGCTGCTCGTTCGGGTGAATACCGTGAAGGAGTCACACGGCAGAACCTTCGCAGGAGTCGATTCCGGGATGGGTCATCTCGTCAGACCGGCGATTTATAACGCCTACCACGCGACGTATAACCTGTCGAATCCAAATGGAACCTGTCGGATTTACGATGTTGTCGGCAATATCTGTGAATCTTCCGACTTCTTCGCCCGGGACAGAGCGGTCCAGGAGATCAGGGAAGGCGATGTGCTAGCTATCCTGGATACCGGGGCGTACGGCATCTCCATGGCGTCGATGTACAATATTCGCTCACTTCCGGCGGAAGTATTCATCGACGGAACGGATCATGTCGTGATAAGGAAAAGAGAATCACCGGCCGAGTTGATCGACCGCCTGTACCCTGAACTATAGCCGCCTGTACCCGGAACTGAAGCCGCCTGTGCCCGGAATTGTAGCCGCCCGTGCCCGGAATTTCAGCCGCCTGTGCCGGAACGGCGGATGTTGCCACGCCCCTGGAAACAGCGAAGCTAAATACGGCGTACGTCCACCCGTAGCTCCGGTAATCCGGTGATGCTCGCGACGATCAAGTCCCCGTCCGTGACGGGGCCTACTCCGGCCGGCGTCCCTGTATAGATCAGGTCTCCAGGCTCGAGCGAGAATATGCTCGAACAAAAGGATACAAGCTCGGCTACAGAGAAAACCATGTCCTTGGTCGAACCGCGTTGACGGACGGTCCCGTCGACAGTCAGAGAGATTTCGAGCTTCTGCGGATCCTCGATCGTGGAGGCGGCCGCAAAATCACCGACAGGCGCGAACGTATCGAATCCTTTCGCTACGCTCCAGGGCTTCCCCTTCGCCTTGGCTTTCGTCTGGAGATCCCTCGCCGTCATGTCGAGCCCGACAGCATATCCCCCCACGAAATCGAGGGCGTCGCGTCGATCGATGTTTTTTCCGGAGCGGACGATCAAAACAACCAGTTCCACTTCGTGATGCACCTCCTGAGACTGTGGAGGCAGTACCACCGTCTCGTTGCACGAGATCAAGGCCGAAGAAGGTTTCAAGAAAATGAGAGGCTCGACCGGCAGGGGACTCGACATCTCAGCAGCATGCAGGGCGTAATTGCTTCCAATACATAGAATTTTACCGCATCTATGGGGCGCGACGCGTCCTTCGAAAGTCAATTTCGGCATGGAAAGAATAATTGATTTGAGACGGGATTTACTTTAACTTATTTAGCTACGCGATTTTGACTCATTTGGGCGATTTCCATACAGCGTAGTCGATGAACTCTCGCGTCGGTACCCAATCCAGCGCTCCAAAGAAGAGGATACATTTAATGTACGCGATTGTAGAAATAGCGGGCAAGCAATACAAGGTCCGAGAAAAGGACACCCTGTACATCCCGCGCCAGAAGGCGAATGCTGAGGACAAGTTGACGTTTGACCGGGTGCTTCTCGTCTCCAACGGCAAGGATGTGCGCGTGGGTACGCCCACGGTTGCGGGCGCTTCGGTAGAGGCCACGGTTCTCGAACAGGTCAAGGCCGACAAGGTCCTGGTATTCAAGAAGAAGCGTCGCAAGCGTTACCGGGTAATGAGGGGACATCGGCAACGTTATACGCACATAAAAGTCGACGCCGTTTCCGCGGGTGGTTAACGGACGCTGTTCGGGTCTAAGAACCGACCCGGATGTATCAAGACAAAATGATCAGAACGAAACCGTTCGGAGACCGACATGGCACATAAGAAAGGAATGGGATCGACCAAGAACGGTCGCGATTCGAATCCCTCGGAATCAAAGCATTCGGCGGCGAATTTATCACGGCAGGATCCATCATCGTTCGCCAGCGCGGAACAAAGTTCCATCCTGGATCGAATGTCGGACGCGGAAGTGACGATACCCTCTTCGCGACGGCGACCGGTAATGTGAGGTTTGCACACGGTAAGAATGATCGCCGCGTTGTCCACATCGATCCGGTGGACGGCTGACGTTGCACGCCCGGAATAAGGGGCCGGATACTCAATTTAATCCGAGCACATTCGAGCGACGCTGCATCCGTTGCGACTGACCACAGCAGGGCCTTCCGAGAGGCTCTCGTCAACAGGCGAGAGCCTTTTTTATGTCGGCTCGCATCGAAGACCTCTGATGGGTCGCCTGCCAGCTGTAAGAATCCGCTAAACACGGAAAATGTGCCCCCCAATCGGGAAAATCGTGCCGCATTCTGTGATGCCAGACCTTCATTTCCGCGTTTTCGCGCCTTTTCGCGGTTGGCTTACCGTTTGATTGGCAGCCGTCCGCAGTCGGAGCTCTATTCCGTCCGCATGGACAGATCCGGATCGAATCCGGTTAATCGCCAAACAAATTGATAAGTGAACAGCCATGATGCGAAAGGTAACCATCACACCCCGCAGCGAAGCCTACCTGGCCGAATATCGCATTCCGAAGCTGACATTCGCCGCGACCGACCTCGAATTTTCGTCGCTCGAACCGGTCTGGAATGCCCTGCGAAAGGGAGCCCATCAGACAGCCCGCGATTTGGCCAGAGACGCCATGGAAGAAAAGCGTCTGTTCAACGCCGAAGAGCGCGCCGCTTTGAAGCTGGGACTCGCCGTCGCCGAGCTCAGATCCGGGGCCATAGACACGGCAAAGCGCCTCGCCGGACGTTCGTTGGATCTGCACCCCAACCAGTACGCGGCACATCGAATTCTTTTATCCATTCAGACTATGAGAAAGGGATTCGCGGCCGCCTACCTTCAGTTGGCCAACCTGCCTCTTCCGGCAGGAACCCCATCGTGGGATGAGGCCCTCACATTCATCGACGTTCAGCTTGCTCTGGCGTCGTGGGCCTGGCAACTGGGTGAATGGGACCAGGTGGCGGATCATCTGATCTTTGCCTATCCAGACGGCCTGGAAGAGATGCCCTCCGAGATACGGGAGGATTGGTTCCGTTTGTCCCTTTACCGGGGACATCCGGACGATGCCGCTGCGGCCGCCGCCCTTCTGATAGATCAGCGACCTGTAGAGAATGCTGATGAGTTGCTTCAGACAATCGTCCAGCGTGGATGGACGAAAGAAGCCTTACCGCTGTATCGAACGGCGTATGCCAGACAACCAAAGAGCGAACTGCTGAGGCGCCGCCTGGTGGCCCTCTGTATCCGCGAAGGTGAACTCGAGGAAGCCAGTGCGCTGACATCGAAAGGCGCGCTGAGAATGGCTGCTTGAGCGGTCGTCTCCGAAACCAAGGCTACACGTTTCAATCAAATGGTGTCAACGTGAATACGGCGACAAATCATAGTGGGGCTTCCGGCACACTCGCTCGACTCAGACTCAGAAAACCGCCTGAGGCGATGCTTCGCCGCCTTGCCGCCAGATTGCTCGAATCCTCGGATCAACCCGATCGACGAGATCTCGTGCGCTTCTCGGCCATGGATCCGCTTATGGCTGTGTGGATTCTTAAGGGAGCGAACAGCCTGTACTATGGTTTGAGATCGACGGTGGACAACCTTTCGCACGCCGTCGAAGTACTCGATCCCCGTGTCGTAGCCGGTATGTTCGCCAATACGCCGGCCGCCTCAGGTACAACAGAAGATTCTTACGAGAATAAATCTCCCGATGTCCTGACGAAGCACTCTGTCGCGACCGCCCTCCTGGCCCACTGGTTGGATAACAGGTCCCGGAAAGAACCCGGATGTGCGTTCACTGCCGGACTCATGCATGATATCGGGAAGCATGTATTTGCCCTCAACCACCCGGACGAGGCTGCGAAGATTTACAGCGCGTCCTCGCTCTGGGACAACTTCAGCCACACAGACCTGCTCTCGGTCGAACAGCTCTTCTTCGGGCTCGACCACACGGAAGTAGGAGAATTCGTCGCACGCAAAATGCACTTCCCGGAACCCCTTGCACAGGTCTTCCGGACGCATCATGATCCGGCATCCCTCCCGCCGTACCACCGGGTGTACAGAATGAGCCAGATCGTGAATGCAGCCAGCCTGGGGGCAACGGCCCTGGGTTATGCCGCCGGCATTCCGGTGTCATGGGAACAGTGCTCACAGGACGGTCGATGGGAAAGACTCGTCGAGGAGGGCATCGTCCCGGACAAAACGACAGAGAATTTACTGGAAAACATTCGGCTCCAGAAGAGCAGGATTGAATCCTATCTGGATCTAGAAAGCCCTCTTCCCGATATACCGAGACCATCGCATTCGACCCGTGCAGCCGCCGAAAGAGATGCATCACCGAGACCGTCCGGATCGGGGCCGCCGAGCGGCATCGGCCGAGCATCCCGGGTGACGTGATATCAACACCCGCTCCCCCGGGAAGCGGACAGAAGTGCGAGATAATACTGTGTCAGAAAATTTGACAACCAGGCGTCAGCGAGCCGTCAATCGCCCCTCGATTGGATTTGCACGGCATCGGCGCTTCAGCAGAGAAGAACAACCCAGCCTCGCCGCGTTTGCTCAGGTCCTGGCCCACAGGATTCGAGGATTGCTCATGGGAATAGAGGGGTTCACGGATCTCCTTCTTCAGACATTCGACTCTCCGGACCAACGCGAACTGGCGTTTCGGATTATGGAAAGCACGAGCAGAATCGAAGGTATTCTGTTCGATCTTCAACATTACGATGATCCTCTCGAAGCCCGATTCCACGAGTACCCGGCCGACTCGGCCGCGGAAGATCTCCTCTCCGTTCTTGCGGATTCGGAAGCCAAACGTCTCCGAATCAAAGTAAAGGTCTCCGATACCGTCAAAATCAAGGCCGACGAGATGCTGCTGCGACAGTCTCTGCTCGCCATCGTTCGAAATGCTATCGAGGCCACGCCCGACAAGACAGCTCCGGTAGGACTTACGGTCGAACCCTTGAGCAACGGAAGCGAAGTCGCATTCAAGATCTACAATCCGGGTCCGATTTCGGATTCGGAAATCCGTCGTAAGATGTTCGATCCCTTTTTCACTACCAAGACCAGTAACCTGGGACTCGGACTTTCTCTGGCCAGACGGATCGCCCGAATTCACGGGGGTGAACTGGAGTTGACGTCCGGACCCGAGGAGCCGGGAACCGAACTCACCCTGCGTCTTCCCGTGCTGAGCGACTGATCTACTGACTGCTCCGCCGCAGGTCTCGGCAGAGCGTTTTCTAGGCGGAAAACCTCCCTTCTTTGCAGTCGGACGAAGGCCGCCGATAGTGCCTGAACACCGATTTTCGACTATATTGCCGCATCGATCCAGGTCTTTTCGACCGCATCAACCATCCTTCGATTCGGTTTTTCATGAACCGCGAGCCGCATATCTTGTTCGTCGACGACGAACAGCTTCTACACAACCTTTTCCAGCGCCTGTTTTCCCGCCACGGGATACAGGTCACGAGTTGTTCGAGCGCACTTCAGGCCATCGATGAACTCAAGAAGCAGGCGTATGACCTCGTTGTCACGGACTTCATGATGCCTGATATGGACGGCTTCGCACTGCTCGGACACATCCGTGAGAACTATCCGGAGACCCGCGTTATCATGATTACGGCGCATGCTAATGTTCAGCATGCGGTGCGCATGATGCAGCATGGCGCCATCGATTACATAGCGAAGCCCTTCGCAACGGCAGAACTGGTAGAACGCGTCCAGGCTTCATTGGCTCGAGATCCGGGCGCGGTGACTCCCGATAAAGCAAAGGCAAAGAAGTCACTGACCGGAATAAAACCTCCTACTCCCTACATCGGAGAGGCCCCCAGCATTGAGCGGCTCAAGGAACTCCTTCCCCGCGTCAGCAATAATATCGCCCCCGTGTTTATCCAGGGAGAAAGCGGAACCGGAAAAGAGATTCTGGCCCGACTGATCCATGACATGAGCGACCGTGCAGAAGGTCCGTATCTGACTCTGAACTGTGCAAATCTTCCGCGCGAACTCGTAGATAGCCACCTCTTCGGGCACAGAAAAGGAGCGTTCACGGGCGCCATTGACGACATGACCGGCGCTTTCGAAACGGCGGACGGAGGAACGCTCCTGCTCGACGAAATCACGGAAGTCGACCTCGCCGTACAGACAAAGCTTCTTCGGGTCCTGCAAGAGCGTGAGTTTCAGAAGATCGGATCCACGGAAGTGAAAAAAGTGGATGTGCGTGTAATCGCGACCAGTAACCGGAACCTGAGTGATTGCATCGCGTCAGGCGATTTTAGGGAAGACCTCTATCACAGGCTGGCCGTATTCCCGCTGACCGTCCCACCTCTTCGGGAGCGCATGGAGGACATTCGGCTCCTCACCGAACACTTCGTTGAGAAATACTGCAAACTCTACAACCTCCAGCCTAAAAAAGTGGAGGACGCGCTCATCGAGAAGTTCGGCCGGCACAACTGGCCCGGAAATGTTCGCGAACTCGAGAATATGGTCCAGCGCGGTGTCCTGCTCTCTGCCGAGAGAGACCTTATCAAAAAGAATGACGTCTACGACGAGTTTTTTACGGATGCAGATCCCGTGTCCGGCTCCGGAAGCGAAACGCGAAACCCGAAGGCCTCGACGATCGAGGACATGGAGCGCTACATGATTCTTCAGGCTCTCGAAGAGTCGAATCACAACCAGCAGGCGGCGGCGGACAAGCTGGGAATCAGCGCCCGCACGATTCGCAACAAGCTGCGCAAATACAGAGAGGAGGGACTGCTCGAGTGAGCCTCTCCTCGGGGCGTCTCGCCCGTTCCGCCGGAGGGTTGCGGAAAGAATTTCCCTGAAAATACGGGGGCACGCGCATAGAAGAACGGAACTTTTTTCCCTTCTCTTCGCCTCCTATTCCCGCCCAATTCCGTCAATCGAACTTTTGGGCGGCGTTGCCGAAGCAAGAAGCGTACTGCGCACCAACGGTTGGATAGATCCGACGTGTCCCGGCATGACCCTCATAAAACACCCTGTATCGGCACCGACAACGGCTTTTAAAAGTCCTTACGCGAATATTTTTCTTTCCGTTCCGCAGAGCCCCCCATGCGCTCGATAGTCGTTTGAGAGCCCGACCGAAGCGCTTGTCTCACCTTGCGACACGAGTGGCACATGCTTTGTTGCCGATCTGAGCGTTGTCTACCAAGTCGCCGAAGATAATCGCAATGCGCGCCCTGTTCACACAGCTCAGTTTCTTCATCGGATTGTTGACGGCCATTAATCTGAATGCCGCTCAACCCAGTCTGCCGGTAGCAATTATACTGGGCCTTTCTGCGGGATGTACGATCTATATCGTTCTCCTCCTGGGTGATTATACGGTTCACAGGTGGCTCGAAGAAAAAGCTCCCGAACTGACGTCGGTACAGTTTATCGAAGAGCCGTTCGACGAACTCGAACAGCATGATATCGACCAGCTGGACGACAAGAATCCGCCTTACTCAGAACAAGGAATCATCGCAGCCTGACGAGTCGCCACCCGCACAAAGCCTAAATCCCTCGAAAATCATGTCAAAGGATCTCCAGAGCTTCGCCGTCAACTACGTCGATCATCCGACTCCCGATAACAGGGAAGCAGTCGTCATAGCCGCCATTCCGTTGGTACGATCAATTGTCGGTCGCCTGAGCATCCCCGATCACCCGTTGGCCTCTCGAGAGGATCTGGAAAACGTAGGTCTCCTGGGGCTGCTCCAGGCACTGGACGGTTATGATTCGGGTCGGGGAACGCCATTCGTTTCCTACGCATACGGACGTATCCGGGGAGCCCTGGTCGATTATCTTCGATCGATCGACGCACTTCCGCGCGAACGTCGTCGACGTCTTGCGGAGGCGCATCACGCGATGGATACACTTCGTCAGACCCTGGGCGGCGAACCCTCAGATCAGGATGTGGCGGATTATCTCGACATGACGCTTGTCGACTACCACACGTTGCTCAGGGATGCCCAGTGCCGATTCGCGCTGTCCCTGCACTCCCCCATCGACAGTGAAGGAGAGCAGACCGTGATCGACTCGATTCCGAATGAGGACACGTTCAAGGCGTTCGAACAAATCGACCGTGAATCTCTCAAAGCCTACATACAGACGCTGATCAACGAGCTGCCAGAACGCGAACAGACCATCGTCGCGCTCTACTACTTCGAAAACCTGACGCTCCGCGAAATCGCGAGTCTGATGGACAGAACCGAAGCACGGATTTCCCAGATTCTGACGAAGATCCTCAAAACGCTGCGTTCTCAACTTGCAGCCATGCAGAACCGGGCAGCCTGAGGCTCGGACACGGGGTATTGGCCTGAAGGCGGGTCTCTTTCCCGAGACTCACCTTTTCTATTGCTCGAAACCAAAGAGCTTGTCTCGTCCCCGAGAATCGGCAGCCCCACGGCTCTCGTCCGGGCATATTCGTGTCCGCCTCGTTCTTCCATCAATTTTAATCTTCCTGAAAGACCCGAATTCCTGGAAGACCCGAACCTTTGCCCGGGTATTCAGTATCTTTTCAACCTTAACGGGCTGCACATGAAGCGTCCGTTTACGGTAATTATACGCAGGCCGTCTGATGTCGCAGCGAAGAGATTGGGCGGCCCTGTTCATAAAGCGAGGTTTACTATCGTGGGAGAGGTTTATCCATGGGTGTAATGAACAAGCTCCGGGAAAACACCGGAGTCATGCTCTGGATTCTGGTGTTCTCTTTCGGTGTCATCTGGGTGCTCCAGGACTCTGGCGGACTGGACGTTATTGGCAACATCGGCAACGATATCGGCTCCGTAAACGGAGATCCGATCACGTTCGAGGAGTATTCGCAGCTCATCGACACCGAGGTGCAGGGCTATCAGCAGCGCACCGGAGAAAGCATGCCTCCTCAGATGCTGGACCAGGAACTCTAGATATAGCCCCTTCCGAGCCCAGGACGTTAAGCCCTGAACCAACCCAACCCACCTCCTTCGCCAATGGTCGCTACCAGGTCAAACGGTTCCCGGGCGAGGGCG
>JACZYK010000004.1:0-8219 GCA_022571135.1 Bacteroidota bacterium | reverse complement strand
AGTTTTCAATCAGCTCATCGACATAAAGCTTCGTCTTCAGGAGATGAAGCGACTCGGGCTCTCGGTAGCCGATGAAGAAATCGTAGAGATGATCCGGGGAGAGAATCCGCACCAGATCATACGGACATACTTCGGGGACGGATTGGGCGGGGTCGATCGGGAATTGCTGCAGAACTTTATCGAGAATCCGGATGCCAGCGATGACTGGATACAGATCGAGGATTACCTCCGCAACGAACGCCTGAGTCAGAAACTGAACAAACTGATTGCCGGTACGGTGCGCGTTTCCAACGATGACGTCGAAGAAGATTTCAGGCGGAAAAACCGCAAAGTCGATGTTCGTTACGTCGCGCTCCGCTTCACGTCGCTTTCGGACGATTCCATATCCTATAACGACGGTGACCTCCGCAGATTCTATAACGACCACCGGGACGAATTCGAGCGGAAGCGCTCTTATTCCCTGAGCTATGTTACACGCTCGAAAGCGCCGACAGCCGCCGACACGGCGGCGGTGATGGAAGATGTCGAAATGATGCGCGAGAGCTTTGCCGGCGCTGCGAACGATTCGCTGTTCCTTGTTCGCAATGGCTCGGAGCGTCCGTACACGGATGCCTATTTCAGACCGGACGAGCTCGACACGTCGATTTCGGAGGCTGTATTCGCTAATGCCGAGGCAGGCACGATCGCAGGCCCCGTGGTATCGGGCAAGCAGGTTCACCTGATCAAGATTCTGGATGTCCGTCCTCCTGAAGAAACGGCCGTTCGCGCAAGCCATATTCTCATTCGGGCCTCCGAAGGAGACGACCAGGCCAGGAGCGAGGCTCGACAGAAGGCTCGGGACGTTCTGGCCCGAATCCGGCAGGGCGAAGACTTCGCTGAATTGGCGAGGCAGTTTTCGGATGACGGTTCGGCGGCAAACGGAGGCGATATGAACTGGTTCGGACCGGGCCGGATGGTCAAACCTTTCGAGGATGCGGCATTCGGCGCAAGAGTCGATCAGGTCGTCGGCCCGATCGAATCGCGGTTCGGATACCATCTGATCAAGGTGACCGACAGAGCCACAATCGAGGTTCGGATCGCCGACTTTGCGCTCACTGTCAGGGCCAGTGTCGCGACCCTGAACCGGGTTCAGGATCAACTCGATGATTTGCAGTATTTCGCTACCGACTCGCGCGACTTCAACGCCGAGGCCGAGCGTATAGAACTGAACATTCGGACCGTACTCGTCGAAGACGAGCAGACCTATATTCCCGGTATCGGAAACAGCCGCGCCCTGACTAATTTCCTGGAAGACGCAAAAGTCGGCGACGTGAGCCCGGTGATCGAACTGAACGAACAGTTCATGGTGGCGGCCCTGGATCTGATTCAAGAAGAAGGTTATCGGCCGTTCGAGGAAGTTCGATCGCAGATCGAACCCAGGCTCCGTAACGAACTCAAGGCCGAGTACCAAGCGGCGAGACTGGAGGATGCGCTCGCAAACGGATTCGACGGGCTCTCGGCAGCCGTCGGAGTACCCGAACGTACGGCGGAAGGATTGGCGTATGCGAATATGATGGTTTCCGGAATTGGCCGGGATCCCCAGTTCGTCGGGACCGCCCTCGGGACGGGAGAAGGAGAAGTTTCCGACGTGATCCAGGGGCAGAATGCGGTCTACGTCATCTATGTGACCAAACTGGAAGATCCCGAAGTGATGTCGGAAGCCGACCGGACCCGGACGTTCGCCCAGCTTCTCTCAAGGAGCCAGAATCTGATTCGGTTACAGTGGATAACGTCCTTGAGAGAAGACGCCGAAATCGTAGACAAGCGACGCCTGTTCCTGCAATAGCCGTCCGATGGCCGGCCTCGGCGAAAGAGCCGGGAAAAGTGCATTCTCTCAAAGAAGTGCTTTTTTTCAAAGCTCGGTGGACGCCTGGTAAATGATATCTGCAGGACCCTGCAGGTACATATCGATCGGTGCGGAGGCGCTCCCCGAGAAGCCCACTTCGAGTTCACCTCCGGGCATCGAAACCCTGATGGCCCGGCCTGCCGTTTTATTCGTCAGACAGGAAACGATCGACGACGCGATGGCCCCTGTCCCGCAGGACAGCGTTTCGGCCTCTACCCCCTTCTCGTAGGTCCGCACTCGAATTTCGGCTTTTCCCGTAGACCCAGCGCTTACGACCTCTACGAAATTGACATTGGCTCCGGCCGGAAGCATACCCGGATCCGAACGAAGTAGAGGCCCCAGTTCGGATACGTGCAGCTGGTCCACGTGCTTTACAAAAACAACGAGGTGCTCGGTGCCCGTCCAGATGAAATGAATATCCGAGAGCACCCCCGCCGCCGATAGCCCGGGATGAGCTCGATAGTCGCGGTAGGCCGGGACGAACAACTTGACTCCGTCTTCGGGGTTCGGAGGAACTTCTGCCCTGTAAACGCCCGCATCGGTAGAAAAAAGGAGGGGATTATCGGCCATGCCGATCAGACCCGCGAATCGGGAGAGGCAACGGGCCCCGTTACCGCACATGGTTCCCCTTGAACCATCTGCATTGAAATACACCATTCGGAAGTGAACGTCCTCGCGCGCCGGGGCTCCGAGAGCGAGAATCCCGTCGGCGCCCACCCGCGTTCTCCTCGGACAGAGTCGGATCGCAAGATTGGAAAGATCCTCGTCGCTGAAACGGTCGTCCCGATTGTCCAGAACGATAAAATCGTTTCCTGCCGCGCTCATTTTCGTAAATTCGACCAGCATGTGTTGGGAAAGATCCGGATTGATCCGGTCGTTTATTTTTCTTACGCTGTTCTATGATGTGAGTGACACAATTAAACGAACTTGGAAGAAAAACACATTCTGATAGAGAAAGCCGAGCCGCTTCTCCTGTTCGGTTTCAATGATATCTATCTGCGCCGCATCGAAGACGCATTTCCCGATACCAAGATATCGGCCCGCGGAAACCAGGTTTACCTCCAGGGCAGTCGAGAGTCTCTCGAACGCATCGATCAGATCATGGGCGAGTTGATCGCGCTTCTCAACCGAAACGGCAATCTGACGGAAAACGATGTCGACACGGTTCTGACGCTTTTTACGACGGGCGAGGGTCGAACCGATCGGACGATCGATTCCCACCATACGATCCTGTTTACACCTTCAGGCGGTTCGATCAAAGCCAAGACACCGAACCAGATCAGAATGGTCGAAAGTGCACGCCGGAACGACATCGTATTCGCTGTCGGCCCCGCCGGAACGGGTAAAACATATACGGCCGTAGCGCTGGCCGTCGAAGCGCTCAAGTCCAGACAGGTCAAACGCATCGTACTTTGTCGTCCGGCAGTCGAAGCCGGAGAACGGCTGGGATTTCTTCCTGGCGATCTCCGGGAAAAGATCGATCCCTACCTCACGCCGCTCTACGACGCACTCGAAGACATGCTCCACCGGGAGAAACTCAAGGCATTCATGGAGCAGAACATCATCGAAATTCTTCCGCTCGCCTACATGCGCGGCCGGACGCTGAACTCTGCATTCGTGATCCTCGACGAGGCCCAGAACGCGACGACGCCTCAGATGAAGATGTTTCTGACAAGACTCGGGGCTGCAAGCCGTGCGATAATCACTGGCGATGTCACGCAGTCAGACCTTCCTACCCGCGAAACCAGTGGACTGAATCAGGCGCGCGAGGTGCTCGAAGGCGTGGACGGTATCGACTTTATCTATTTTGACGAAAGAGACATCGTGCGGCACCGCCTGGTCAAGGATATCATCCGGGCTTACACCCGGTTCCACGAGGAAAACGGTAAGTCGAACGATTCGAATGCGGGAAATTGACACCGGTCAGGTCACTTCAACAATGGCGTTGTCGATAAGACGCGCCTTCGAAAACTGGACTGCAACTGCAGCAACGGCTATCTGTCCCGAGTTTAGATGGTCTACAGGTTGAAAGCTCTCCGAATCGACGACGTCTGCATAATCTATACGTCCCAGATCCGCGCCGGCCAGAATCGAGCGCATCAGCTTCACGACAGCCCGTCCGTTCCGCTCGCCGTTCAAAATTCGCTCTTTTGCTTCTGAAACCGCCCGAATAAGCACCGTCGCCTGTGAACGCTCCTCGGGCGAGAGGTATTTGTTTCTCGACGAGAGTGCCAGTCCATCGGGCTCCCGGACGGTCGGAACGCCGATCAGTTCGATGTCCATATTGAGATCAAGGGCAAGTCGGCGGAGCAGATAGAACTGCTGGGCGTCCTTCAATCCAAAGATCGCGACGTCCGGGTGGCAGATATTGAATAATTTGGTGACGACGGTCGCCACACCACGAAAGTGACCCTCACGCGACCCACCGCAGAGATGATCGGAAATCTTGTTGACCTGCACCCACGTCAGCATATCCGGGGTCGGATACATCTCGCGGGTAGACGGGGCAAATACGGTATGCACAAGAGCCGTGGCCTCCAGTTTGTCCCAGTCCTCTTCCGCCGAACGCGGATACGCCTGAATATCCTCTTTCGGTCCGAACTGTGTTGGATTGACGAAAATCGAGACGATGACCTGGTCTCCATGCCGAGCCGCCTCGCGAACGAGTGCCAGGTGCCCCTCATGAACCGCTCCCATGGTGGGTACGAGAACAATTTTACCACCGGAACGATGAACGCTACGGGAGGTCTCTCGCATGGCGATGACGGACGAGATCAGCTGCATGAGTTCCGGGGTCGTTTCTACGATCTCTGGAAAACTACGAAACAGCACTGCACCCGACACCAGCGCCTTTACGACCGATTTCAGCGAAAGCCCTATACGGTACCGATCGCGGGTGGTTATATTTCACGTTGACTTTCGTATATGCACTTTAAGCGGAAATTTCCCGCCCGATTTACAATGGCCGGTTACCGAATTGAAAGAGATTCCCTGGGCGATGTACAGGTACCGGAAAACGCCTGGTACGGGGCCCAGACGCAGCGTGCATTCGATAATTTTCCGATAAGCGGAATCCGGTTTCCGCGTCGATTCATAGAAGCTCTCGGGATCATCAAACTATCCGCCGCCCGCGCCAATCTGGAACTCGGTCTGCTGGACGGGGAAAAGGCCGACGTCATCGTGCAAACGGCCAAGAAAGTGATCGCGGGTGAATACGACGCAGAGTTTGTTCTCGACATTTATCAGACCGGAAGCGGAACCTCGTCGAATATGAATGCGAACGAGGTGATCGCGAATCTGGCCACCGATCTGATGGGGGGAGAACCCGGTAGCAAACTCGTGCATCCGAACGACCACGTGAACATGTCTCAGTCGTCGAACGACGTCATTCCGACGGCCATGCACGTTGCGGCGCTGCTGGGTATCGAAGAGGATCTACTTCCCGCTCTAACCTCTTTCAGGGATGCGCTCCGGGCGAAGGCCGACGAGTTCGACGATATCGTCAAGAGCGGCCGTACCCACTTGATGGACGCCACCCCGGTCCGGCTCGGCCAGGAATTCGCAGGTTATGCCGCACAGATGTCGAAGGCGATTCTCAGAGCGGAGGCCGCCGTCAAAGAGTTGGCGGAACTTGCGCTCGGAGGTACGGCGACGGGAACGGGGATCAACTGCCCGCCGGGATTTGCCGAGAAAGCCATCGGATATATCGGCGAGGAGACGGGATTCACTTTCCGCGAAGCAGACAATCATTTTGAAGCACAAGCAGCGAAGGACTCATACGTAATGGCCTCCGGAGCACTCAATACGATCGCCGTCTCGCTGATGAAGATCGTAAACGATATCCGTCACCTCTCCAGCGGTCCGACGAGCGGTCTCTCGGAGATTCGACTTCCTGCCATCCAGCCCGGGTCTTCGATCATGCCCGGAAAAGTAAATCCCGTACTCAGTGAAGCCTGCATGATGGTTGCCGCCCGCGTTATGGGCAACCACATGACCATCACGATTGGTGCTCAACACGGCAATTTCGAATTGAACGTGATGATGCCCGTCATGACGCACGCGATGCTGGAAAGCATTTCCATCCTCTCCGCTGGAATGCGAGCCTTCCAGGAGCGCTGTCTGGTGGGAATCGAGGCCGACAGAGCCAGGTGTCGCGAGCTTCTCGAACTCAACCCATCGATTGCAACCGCCCTCAACAGGGCCATCGGATATGACAAAGCCTCCACGGTCGCCAAGAGGGCGGCCCAAGAGCGGAAGTCTGTAAGGGAGGTCGTACGGGAAATGAATCTGCTCTCGGACGAGGATTTGGACGCAATTCTGGACGTCAGGGAGATGACAGAACCCGGCCTACCCGGAGACTGAGAGGGGCGCCCTTTATGGCCTGCTCTCAGGCGGCCACAGGACGCTTTCAGGTACCGTTATCTATGGCAGCCTCCCTCCTGCGGTGCTGTCCGGAGCGGGAATTCCGGTCGCCGCGTCGAGTTCCTCTGGCAGCCAGAAATCCTGCTGCTCGTTTGCGGCCCTTACGGCTGTCACGTCGTTCAGAACGACGGCACCCGAACTGTTCCCGAACGAACTACGAACGTACTGAGAACCGCCGCAATCTGCGCATCGTCCAGAAAATCGTGAGGCGTCATCACATTGTTGTAACGCTCTCCATTCACCGTCATCGGCCCCTGCATACCGTTCAGGACGAGCCTTATCAGCCGCCCGACGTCTCCGTTCACCCACTCGCTTTCGTACACGGGAGGAAACGCACCCGGAATGCCCATTCCATCTGCCTGATGGCAGGTCACACAGAACCGATCGTAGATGTTCGACCCTGAACGCGCCTGTTGCGATTCCTGACAGGCGCCGAGACCAAGAAGAACGATCAGTGCTGTCCACGTCGATACACTAAGCTTTCCTGGGACGACAAGCATTAGCTTATATCCCATGGAGAATCGTCCTTCATCTGCCTCGCCTGGACGCTCTTCATCAAGGTTTCCTGAAAGCCCTCCACCGACTGGCCGTTCGCAAGGGTCCGGAGCAGGTATCGACCATCCGGTCTCAATTCCCAGACCGATCGCCGGTCCTCCAGCGCGAACGTCAATGTGAGAATCAGCCGAGCCTTGAGCGCGGGCTCGTCCACCTCCACGATGGCCTCCACCCGATCCTCCAGGTTTCGACGCTGCCAGTCCGCGCTCCCTATGAAAAGACGGGGATTATCGTTGTTGCAGAAGTAGTAGATCCGGCTGTGCTCCAGGAACCTGCCGATTATACTGACGACCCGGATGTTCTCGCTGAATCTCGGTAGTCCGGGACGGAGCCGGCAGTGGCCTCGAACGATGAGATCAATTGAAACGCCGGCTTCGGAGGCGCGATAAAGTTCCTGGATCATGCCGACGTCGTCCAGGGCATTCATCTTGGCGATAATCTTCCCCGTACCGTATTTCTGCTGGTTTTCGACTTCATTCCGGATGAGCCGTACGAACGACCTGCGCATATCACGGGGCGCTATCATGAGCCGTCTGTAGTTCTGCTCCGGTGCGAACCCGGTCAGATAATGAAACAGATTGATGATGTCATATCCGACGTTCGGAGCACAGGTCAACAGGCCGAGATCCGTATACAATCGTGCGGTAGTCGGATTATAGTTCCCCGTCCCGATGTGGCAGTACGCCTTCAAGCCGTCATCTTCCTCGCGAATCACCAGCGTCGTCTTGGTGTGGGTCTTCAGTCCGACGAGCCCGTACGTGACGTGCACGCCTGATTTTTCCAATTGCTGCCCCCACTCGATGTTGTTCATTTCGTCGAAGCGGGCTTTCACCTCGACGAGAACGGCCACCTGCTTGCCGCTCTCGGCGGCTCGGATCAATGCCTTTATGATCGGGGATTCGTCCGATGTCCTGTAAAGTGTCTGCTTGATTGCGATAACCCGCGGATCCACGGAAGCCTCCTCGACAAATCGCTGTACGCTTGATGAAAACGATTCGTACGGATGATGGACCAGCAGGTCACCCGAGCGAATGACGTCGAAGATGTCCTCTCGATCCTTGGCTTCTCCTTTGTGGAGCAAACGGGCCGGAACGACCGGTTCCCAGTGCGGAAATACGTGATCAGGAGCGTCGAGATCCGCAAAGAAAGAGACCTGTGAAAGATCAAGATCCCCGTCCACCTCGTAGAGGTCATCCATGTCCAGATTCATCTTCCGGATGAGCAGCGCGCGTACGTCCTTTGGCATACTGCGCTCAACTTCCAGCCTTACGATCGGTGCGAATCGCCTTTCTCGCAGCTCTTCAGCAATCATCGCGATGAGATCGTCGGCCTCCTCTTCGGCCCTTCGAATATCCGT
>JACZYK010000201.1 GCA_022571135.1 Bacteroidota bacterium | reverse complement strand
GGTCAGGTAGTACTGCTGTTTGGTTTTACGGAATCCGAACAACAAGCCTCTAGAGGCTTCAATGATCCTGACCTCAGGGGTTCCTGCCCTGGCAAAGAGGTAACCCACTTCACGGTACTTCTCGAGAAGATTCACCCCGAGATCATATTCAAGCTTTTCCTGGATGAATTTATCCTGGCCCTTGAAAATAGTGATCAGGCTTCGTTCCTTGGTCAACTCCAGTGAGTCACGCAGCTCATCATCGGTAAAGACCGTATTGCCTGCGAAATCGATATCTCCGATGCGAACCTTGGGTCCCTCGTCAATCGTGAAGATGATCTTCTCGGAAGTGGATGTGAGGGACTCGGTGGACACCTCTACCCGGCCCAGAGGTCGTCCATTCTGGTCCAGGAGCATCTTAATGGCTCGACGTGCCTTGGGCAGGTTGGCCGGATCAAAGGGTGAATCCACGGAGAGCCCCACCCGCATGTCGCGAAATCGCTCCAAAACGTCCGACTCCTTGAAGGATTTCATCCCTTCATATTCGACGGTTCGAATGAGAGGTCTCTCGACGAACTCAAAAATCAAGATGACGCCGGTTTCCCCCTCCATCCGCTTGATCTTGGCATCGGCGAAAAAGTTGGTATTCAGGAGGGTGTTATAATCGCGCAGCGCCTGCTTTTCATCGTATAAAAGCTCCTCCTTGCTCTGCATGTAGTAGCGAACAGTACTCTCGGGAATGCGGCGGTTGCCCACGATCCGAATCTCTTCAATTCTCTGCTCGGAAAGCTGAATTCCCTGGCCAAGGAGAGAACAGGAGAACAGGGTTAGCACCAAAAAAGCTCCCCAGGTGCGGACCACACAAAGTTGCTCGAACAAAACCTTACTGACGCTTTCAAGAGGAGTCATGGCTGCTCAATTTTATCTTGCAATAGAGTCCAAGAGCAACCTTCAGGGCGTGGCTTCGTCACGCCCTGCTGTCGTGCTGATAGGTTGTCGTTAGCTCGGCTGAAACCCCTGGAAAGCAGCCCCATAAAGCCTTATGGGCGCAACTGAGAGGACCTTCTCGCATTAAACTGAGTCCATTCTCCCTGGGCAAAAAAACAGTCTATTTCCCCATTTGATGGGCTTGGTCGGCTTTCCAACAAGAATCGACACAAGACTGGGAAGAGAGGACGATCGCACGACGGCACAAAAGCACGAATGCACGACCGCATAAATCAGGCTAGACCGTGTAAGAAAGAGGTACTCCCTGCTTTTGAGAGCCCTTGGGTCGATAGTAGAGTGCGTCACCCTCCAGATAAATGGTCAGGGTCTGCTTTTCCTTCAATTTCCCCTCAATAATAAGCTCGGCGAGGGAATCTTCAATGTATCGTTGAATGGCCCGGCGCAGTGGACGCGCTCCATAGGAGCGGTCGTGGCAGGTCTTTCGAATGATCCAATCTTTGGCTTCTTCCCTGAGATTGATCTTGATCTCCTTGGCTGCCACGTTCTCGTTGACTTGTCTTAAAAGGAGCTCCACGATCTCGCGCAGATCCTCCTCCGTGTAAACGGGAAGCGGATCCATCATCATGGTCAAATCACCCGCCCCTGGAAATTTAATATGGACCGCATAGAGCTTCGCATCCAGTAGGCGGGAAAAACGAACTGCTTCGTGGATGACCCGAGGGTTAACCAGGCGGCCGCTGAGAGCGACGACAATTTTGTCTATGGGTTCGACGGTCGGTGGCATCGCGGTTGAAGAGGAGTGTGAAACCGTGGGATAAAGTACACACCTTGCTCACGACGAAGAAAATGAATTTATCTAGCGTTTAGCAGGGCACATCCCCGCGTCGGAGTGTTGCTCACCGACAGATGGACGAAGATTGTGCGGGGCGAATTCTCCCGGATCCGAACGGTGCGATCTCAACTGGATCTGAACGCCCGCAGATGCTGCCGCGAAGTCCCGAGTCCATCGATTCCGAATTCGACGACGTCTCCGTCTTTGAGGTACTGAGGCGGATCGAAACCGAGTCCTACGCCAGCGGGCGTGCCCGTTGAGATGACGTCTCCCGGAAGGAGCGACATGAACTGACTGACGTAGCTGACGAGCGTCGGGACATCGAATATCATGTTGGCCGTAGAACCCTGCTGCTTCATCTCTCCGTTAACCGAAAGCCACATGCCCAGCTTCTGCACACCCTGAACTTCGTCTTTCGTGGCGAGGAACGGCCCGAGCGGCGCGAAGGTGTCGCAGCTTTTCCCTTTCACCCACTGCCCTTTTCGCTTCATTTGGAAATCTCGTTCAGAGTAGTCGTTGTGCAAGACATAACCGGCGACATATTCCAGGGCGTCTTCCCGGGAGACGTATGACGCTTTTCGACCAATCACGACTCCGAGTTCGACTTCCCAATCGGTTTTCGTGCTGTTTTTTGGAATAATGACGTCGTCGTTCGCACCCACGATCGCGCTCGTAGCCTTGAAGAAGATGACAGGCTCGTCGGGCACCTGTGCGCCCGACTCGGCGGCGTGATCCGCATAATTCAGTCCGATGCAGATGAGTTTGCTCGGCCGGGCGATAGGAGGGCCGAGACGGGCGTCGCTGGAGGCGGCGGGCAGACCGCGGGCCTGGCACTCGAGCAAGTCTTTCAATTTCTCCAGTCCGCCGTCGCGGAAAAACGCCTCGTCATAGTCCCGGAATTCTTTGGACACGTCAACGCGGTCACCGTTTTCAAGCAGGAGGCCGGGCCTCTCTTGTCCGGGCTGTCCAAAGCGGATCAGTTTCATCGTAATTATGGATTGTGTATTCGGATGTCGTCCGTTGGAAATCAGGGTTTGACCGTTACAAATCCCCCGTCGATAGGGAAAATCGCTCCCGTGATGAAGGCTGCTTCATCAGAACAGAGATAGAGCGCCAGGCCGGCTATCTCATCCGGTGTTCCCATCCGACCAATCGGCTGAGTTTTGCTCAGCCTCTCATACATCTCGCTCTCGCGGCCCGGGTAGTGAGTGGCCAGATAATCGTCAACGAACGGCGTGTGTACGCGTCCCGGAGCGATCGCCTTGCATCGATTCCCGGGCCGACTCCGGTAATTATGGCTGTTTTCCCATCGAGACTGTACACCGACTCTACCGAACGAAAACGTCTGGACTACCATATAGTAGTTTAAAACCGTGGAGGTTAACATGCCCTGAAATCCTGTAATGATGGGCGGATGGATTATCACATGATCGATACACACGTGCATCTCTGGGACGTTGACCGTCTCGATTATCCCTGGCTGAACGGTCTTCCCGCTCTAAACCGATCATACGTACTCGATGACTTCGACGAAGACACGCGCGGCTACGAGGTGAAGGGGTTCGTCTTCATCGAGTGCACTGGTGCGATGGATGATCGGATCTCGCAAGACGAGCTCGAGTGGATCACCGAACTGGCGAACCGTGACGAGAGAATCCGGGGCATTGTCGCCCACGCTTCCCTGGAAAAAGGTGAAGCGGTTCATGGGCTCCTGACCTGGCTGGCCGAGCGACCTCTCGTCAAAGGAGTACGGCGACTATTACAGGGAGAGCCTGACGTCGAGTTCTGCCTTCGGCCCGGCTTCGTGGAAGGCGTACAAAAGCTCGCCGAATTCGGCCTGACATTTGACGCTTGCATATATCACTTTCAGTTGGAGAGCCTGATTCGACTTGTGGACAGGTGTCCGAGGGTTCTCTTTGTTCTCGATCATATCGGCAAGCCGGCGATTCGGGATGGGCAGCTGGATCCCTGGCGGGAGCACATCAGGGCATTGGCCTCGCTTCCGAACGTAGTCTGCAAATTATCAGGCGTCCTCACCGAAGCCGATCATGACACGTGGACGATCGAGCAGGTCATGCCGTATCTCGAGCATGCCGTCGAGGTATTCGGACCGGACAGGATCATGTTTGGAGGAGACTGGCCGGTGCTCCGTCTGGCAGGGACCTATTCAGAGTGGATGGAACTGGTCATTCGGCTGGCGCACAGCCTCTCGGAGCAGGATCGGGATAAACTGTTCTCTTCAAATGCCGAACGCGTTTATCGACTCACAGCGTAATGCCACGGCGGCTTATCTTTGAGAAACCGTTTTGTCCCACAGGAATGATCCGGACGCGTTTCACAAACCATGATCGGAACTCCAGATGGCTGACGTAGAGGTCCGTAATTTCCCGCTCGAATTCCTCCGCGACTTCTCGAAGTGCGTATTTATACACTTCGGTGTCCCAGAGAAAGACGCTATCCTTGCCGCTTCTGTACTCGATGCCTCGGATCGCCGCGGTATCGATTCGCACGGCGTGGCGCGGCTGCACACCTATTTCGAACTGCTCACCGAAGGGCGCATCAATCCGACACCAGATATTTCAATTGTTCGCGAGACTCCCAGCACGGCGACCGTTGACGGCGACAACGGGCTGGGGCTCGTCGTTGGGCCATGGGCCAACGAAATCGCGATGGAGAAGGCCCAGGAACACGGCTCCGGTTGGGTCAGCGTCTGCAATTCCAACCACTTCGGTATTGCAGGCTATTATGTGCTCGAAGCGCTTACGCGTGATCTCATCGGGATCGCGATGACGAACTCCACCAAAATCGTAGCGCCGCTCTGGGGGGCCGAGCCAATGCTGGGCACGAATCCGATAGCCATCGCTTTTCCGGGGAAAAAGGAGCCACCTATCGTCATAGATATGGCGACAAGTACAGTTGCCTTCGGAAAAGTTGAAATTGCCTGGCGCTCCGCTCAGCCCGTGCCCGACGGATGGATGATCGACGGCGAAGGCATGGGATCAAATGAGCCGAGCGACATGCTTCGCGGCGGTGCATTACTCCCGCTCGGATCCGATCGCCTGCACGGGGGCCACAAGGGGTACTGTATGGCAACGATGGTGGATATTCTGTGCTGTGTCCTGAGCGGGGCCAACTGCGGTCCTTTTGCTCCGCCATTTACGCTGCGCCTGGAGACACCGGACCGGAGCGTGGGCAAAGGGATCGGTCATTTCTTCGGTGCCATGCGAATTGATGGATTCATCGAGCCGGACGAATTCAAGGAGCAAATAGACGAATGGATCAGGGTCTTCAGGGCTACCAAGCCGGCTCCCGGTACGGACGGGCCTCTCGTCCCGGGCGATCCGGAGAGAGAAGCGGAAAAAATACGAGTGCAGGAGGGCGTACCGCTAGTCATGCCCGTTATCGAGGACCTGCGCGAGATTGCTAATTACACGGGCGTATCATTTGACTGACGCCATGAGACTTGAAAACAAAACTGCCTTGATTACGGGCGCCGGCCAGGGTATCGGTAGAAGCTGCGCGTTGCGTTTCGCTCAGGAAGGCGCCCGCGTTGTAGTAGCCGATATCCTCCGCGAAGAGGGACTTTCAGCGGTCGAGGAGATTTCCGCGGCTGGCGGAGAAGCCCTTTTTGTCGAAGCGGACGTGAGCAACCGGAGCGACAACGAGCGCATGATCGACACGTGCGTGGATCGCTTCGGGGCTTTGGACATACTCTTGTGCAACGCGGGCGT
>JACZYK010000200.1 GCA_022571135.1 Bacteroidota bacterium | reverse complement strand
GGCGATGTACCTGGGGTTGGAGAACGAAAAAAGGCTTCTGGGTCACGGCGTATCTGCATGTGCCACGTGCGACGGCGCGTTCTTTTCCGACCAGGATGTGGCCATCGTCGGCGGCGGCGACACGGCCATGGAGGAAGCCTTGTTTCTGACGCGATTTGCTAGCACGGTCTACCTCGTTCACCGGCGAGACGAGCTGCGGGCTTCGAAAATCATGCAAGAACGGGTCTTTGCAAACGAGAAGATTGAGATGGTATGGAACTCCACGATCGAAAACGTGCTCGGAGATGAGGAGGTCACGGGCGTCGTTCTGTTCAATCGAAAGACCGGAGAGGCCTCCGAACTCGCTGTCCAGGGACTGTTTCTTGCGATCGGTCACCGGCCGAACACGGAAGTATTCAGGGACTGGCTGGACCTGGATGAGAACGGTTACATCGTTACGAAATCCGACAATACATATACCAATATCGATGGAGTCTTCGCCTGCGGCGACGCTCAGGATCACGACTATCGGCAGGCCGTTACGGCCGCAGGTACAGGTTGCATGGCGGCCATCGACGCCGAGCGTTGGCTGGCCGAGTATACCTGATCGATCCTAACGCCTGAACATGTTCATCAGAACGAAGAACACGTTTTCTTTTCGCTCCCTAAGCCGGCGCGAGAAGTACGGGAGCCACATCGGTCCGAACGGGATGTACACGCGCATGTTGTAGCCCTCAGAAGCAATCGAGATCTGGGTATTGGGGCGTATACCGTAGAGCATCTGAAACTCGAATTTCTCCGCCGGGATGTCGTTCGCCCGGACAAATTCTTTTGTCTGCCGGATAAGGATATCGTCATGCGTGGCAATTCCGGGATAACGGCCTCGCGAAATCAACGTCTCCGTCTGTTCGATGAAACGGTCCCGAATGTCATTCATATTCTGATAGGCTACAGAAGCCGGCTCTTTGTAGGCACCTTTGCAAATTCTAACCCGTGCGTTGAGTTCGCACATGCGGGTCACATCTTCAGAAGTCCGCCTCAGATACGCCTGCAGAACGATGCCGACGTTATTGGGATACTCCGGATGGACGCGTTCAAAAATGGACAGGGTCGATTCCGTAACGTCGCTTCCCTCCATATCGAGTCTTACGAAAGCGTCGTTTTCCTTCGCCACACAGAGTAGCTGATGGAGGTTATCCAGACAGAAAGACTCGTCGATTTTCTGACCAAGCATCGACATTTTGATCGAAATATTGCAGTCGATGCCTTCCGCCGAGTTGGCCAGGTCCCGGATCAACTCGATATACGCATCTCGCGAGGAGGTCGCCAGCTCGGGATCGCTGATATATTCACCCAGCTGGTCCAGCGTAACACGCAGTCCTTTGCGATGAAGGGCGGCAGCGACGGGAAGTGTCTCTCCCAGGCTCTCCGCAGCAACGAACCGCTTGGCCAGAAAGAAGGGTAGTCTCATGCGATGCCCGATATCGGGCCGGAAAATTGGGTTCGATGGCGGGACACTAAGCTAATGGCCATCCAGTGCATGGTCCAGATCCTCGATCAAATCAACCGAATGTTCGAGACCGATGGACAATCTCAGTAGATTCGCCGGAGTCTGAGTTTGCGGTCCTTCCATCGATGCGCGATGCTCGATCAGGCTTTCTGTCGCTCCGAGGCTCGTAGCTCGCGTAAACACCCGGACTCTCGCCGCAACCTGCATGGCTTCCCTTTCTCCACCCTCAATCTCGAATGAGATCATCGCTCCGAATCCACTCATCTGACTTTTTGCGACGGCATGTTCCGGGTGGGCTTTAAGACCGGGATAATGAACGATCCGCACTCGATTATGGTTTTCGAGAAAAGAGGCGATCTCCTGTGCGGAAGCACACTGGTGTGACAGTCTAACGCCGAGGGTTCGCAGTCCGCGAATCGTCAACCAGGAAGAGAACGGGTCGAGGACGGCGCCCGCCTGTTGCTGGTACGTACAGATCCGGTCAAACACGTCCGACCCTTCCCGCGTGAGGACTGCTCCGCCCAGCACGTCCGAATGCCCGGCCATGTATTTCGTGAGCGAATACATTACGAGGTCGGCTCCCAGGTCGAATGATGGTTGTAGAAGTGGGGTCGTCCACGTCGCGTCAACGACGACCATAGCGCCCCTGGCCCGGGCAATCTCCGATATCATCTTGATATCCGTGATCTTCAGAATTGGATTGGACGGAGATTCGATCCAGATCATCCGAGTGTTGTCCCGGAAGGCCGATTCGACAACCTTGGTGTCAGACATATTTACAGCCGTGGCCACAGGACCGCGCAGGCCGAAGTGATCGAAAACGAGGTGTCTGATTCCGTGATACACGTCGTCAGGAATCAGAACATGATCACCCGGCGAAAATGCCTGGAAGATCGCGTTGCCGGCCGCCATTCCCGATGAAAAAGCCCTGCAGTCTGAACCGCCTTCCAGTTTCGACAACGCGCATTCCAGGCGCCTCCTCGTCGGATTTCCATCTCTCGCATATTTAAAGCCGAGGGGATAACTGCCGTCCGGATGACGCTCATAGGTTGTAGCCAGTTCGATGGGTGGGATAAGAGCGCCCGAGGATTGATCGATGTCGCCCCCGGCGTGTGCGAGAAGAGTGTAGATGTGAGTCATGGGAGTCGGAAAAATGAAGGATTGTCCGAATGTAGCCATCGGGAAGGACTTGCACGGACCTGCCTGTCTGTTTGGCGACCGGGACCGCAACCGCGCGAGGAGCTCCTTGTATTCGTATGGGCACTCCCGCGTACCCGGGCGGAAAAGTACTCTGTCCGAATCACGTCGATTTGCCCGGTTTTTAAAGAATGGTGACCGACAGAGTAACACATCTGGATGTAGCGATACTACGGAGTGTAACTATGGTGCCAAGGGTACCGTAGTACACAATGCGTCTTCCGATGAGTGGTTACGGGGGTGTCGGTTCTGAGCAGTTTGACTGTTCTTAATCGACGCCCCCGGGCCATTTAATTCGGGTTTCGGGGGAGCCGCGCGCAGTGTCGTCGGATCGGGTTTCGTGGGAGCCGCGCGCGCAGTGTCGTCGGATCGGGTCTCGCAGCCAAAGAGAATTGGGCCCGCGCAGAGTCGGGAGTATATTACCGCCAGACAGACGCATCGAATCCGGCATGCCAAAGTATCAAGCCCCCCAGTCCCTCGGTTCCGTCCTGAAGGATGTGATCTCATCTCTCGGAATAGACTCCAGACTGGCGGATGCGCGGATTGTGGCCGTGTGGGAAGATATCGTAGGAGAGCGAATCGGAAGGGAAGTAGAGAAGGCGTGGGTAAAGGGAGATCGCCTTATCGTCAAAATCAAATCAGCGGTCTGGCGTCAGGAACTGCATCTGAACCGGGAATCCTGGCGCCGTCGTCTCAACGAAGAGTTGGGGGAGGACCGGATTAATCACATTGTCTTCCGTTGACGGAGAAGGATCGGAGGGTTTGACTCCTCGGACGGGCGCGTCATGACTCTCGGTGTTGCGCGGATTTATCCGACTAGTCCAGAAGGTTTTCAGTGGTTTTCAACACCCTTTTCAGTCCGTATACCGGCCGAAGATGACCGACGTGTTGTGACCGCCGAAGCCGAAGGCGTTACTCATCGATACATCGACCTTTCGCTCCACCGGTTCATTGAACGTGTTATTAAGGTCGCATTCAGGGTCCGGATATTCGAAATTGATCGTCGGCGGAATACAATTGTGCGTTATGGCTTGAATAGCTGCAATCGCCTCAACGGCTCCGGCTGCGCCCAGCAGGTGGCCGATCATGCTTTTTGTCGAGGACAGGTTGAGGTCGTACGCGTGGGCGCCGAAGACCATTTTCACGGCTTTTGTTTCCGCGATATCACCGAGCGGAGTGGACGTACCGTGCACGTTGAGATAGTCGACATCCGTGGGATCCAGACCGGCGTTGCGCAGTGACGCCCGCATGGCAGAGCAGGCTCCTTTTCCTTCCGGATCCGGCGCCGTGATGTGGTGCGCGTCTCCGCTCATTCCAAGGCCCATAATCTCTGCGTAAATACGCGCGCCACGATCCCTGGCGTGTTCAAGCTCCTCGACGTACAACGCCCCTCCACCCTCTCCGAGTACGAATCCGTCTCTCTCCGCGTCGAACGGCCGGCTGGCGATCTGCGGCTCATCGTTCCTGGTCGAAAGTGCCTTCATGGCGTTGAAGCCTCCGACTCCCAGTTCGGCGATGCAGGCCTCGGCGCCGCCGCAAACGATGGCGTCGGCATGACCGAGCTGGATGAGCATGAAAGCATCGCCGATATTGTTGTTGCCAGTGGCGCAGGCCGACACGACCCCGTAATTCGGGCCGCGAAGGCCGTGGCGAATCGAAATCTGACCGGCAGCAATGTCCGGTATGAGCATCGGGATGAAGAATGGGGAAATATGGCGAGGCCCAGACTCGTGGTTTGCGATCGCAGTACTCGTGAAAACCTGCATGCCGCCGATGCCGCTGGCGAAAATGACTCCGATGCGCTCCTGCTCTTCGACGGACAACGACCCGGAATCGATCCCGGCGTCGTTCAGTGCCTGATCGGCGACGATCAAAGCATACTGTACGAAGGGATCCAGTCTTCGCACCGCCTTTCTGTCCAGGAAGTCCAGGGCATCGAAATCCTTGAGTTCACAGGCGAACTTCGTCGCAAACGATGTCGTATCGAAGTACGTGATCGGGCGGGCGCCACTGTCTCCCCGCATCATTCCTTCCCAGTAGGAATCTACAGAAAGGCCAATGGGCGTTAAGGCGCCCATTCCCGTGATCACTACTCTGCGCTCACTCGTTTTCATGCCGCTCGTGCGTTGCTTGTACTCATGTCGAAACCGTAAGCAAGCCGGTTGGCGCTATCAGCCGGTGGCTCCGGACAGGTATGTAATGGAGTCGCCGACGGTCACGATTTTTTCGGCGTCTTCATCCGGAATCGTCACATCGAATTCCTTCTCGAATTCCATGATGAGTTCGACAGTATCGAGAGAGTCGGCTCCGAGGTCATTCGCGAACGAAGCGTCGTCCGTAATCTCGTCAACGTCAACGCCGAGCTTCTCGACAATGATGGCCTTTACTTTTTCTGCGACGTCCATGGATAGTACCTTATTCTGTGGGATGTGGGTTGGGATTCAGCCGGTTCCGATCGGAACAATCGGCTCCGGACTCAAGCGAGTAGCACTTTTTTCTAATGCAGACTGACAAATTACGGCACCATTCGGGTAGAAAGCAATCTGCTCTGGTTCGTTTGATACAAGCTTCGTTTTTGAGCTTCAGACCGCTCCACCGTACGTTGGTCTGCAGTTTTCTTGAGTCAGAGCCTATTCTTCATTCAATGTGACGTCATCGACTGAAGAATCCTACGGGCCCGAAGAGCGTTTGCCCCGTCCGTTCCATGTTATTTTAGATCACCGCTCCAAAATCTATGTCTTTTCTCTTTACGTCGGAATCCGTATCCGAAGGTCATCCTGATAAAGTAGCCGACCAGATCTCCGACGCCGTCCTTGACGCCCTGATCGCCC
>JACZYK010000199.1 GCA_022571135.1 Bacteroidota bacterium | reverse complement strand
TACTCATCGGGAAGGGTGGATCTGGAAAATCCACTTCTTCTCTGTCGTGTCTTAATTCTACCCTTGGATATGCAGCAGATGACTATTGCGTGGTCCGCCCCGATCCGAATCCGACCGTTTACAGCATTTACGGCACCGGCAAGTTGGACAGAGGAAGTCTAGATCGACTTCCATTTCTGAAGTCCCGGATCAACGAGAGTGAACCGGACGAGGACGAGAAATCATTACTCTACGTGTCTGTACATTTTCCGGATCGAGTGATTCTGGAGTTTCCACTTCGCGCAATTCTGATTCCACAAATTGTCGAATCTGAGACCGTCTCACTGCAGCCCGTAAAAGCGTCGGAGGCCCTTCGCACTCTGGGCCCGAATACGCTCTTTCAGCTTCCTGGGAGCAATGCCACTACTTTCAATCGTCTCGCCGTCATCGCGCGGTCGGTTCCCTCGTATCGGCTTCAGATCGGCAGAGATACGGAGGCTCTTCCCGGACTCATTGATAATCTCTTAAACAATGTCTGATCTCTAATGCGAATTCTTTTCTGGACGAGGCTTTTTGGCGCACATATCGGTGGCGTCGAGATTGTATGCAAAGCGCTCATCCACGCGTTGAAGGATCGTGGTCACGAAATAATGGCTGTTGCCGTTCAGGGCGATAATGATCCGATCGGTGAGGATATATGCGAGGGTATCCGTGTCCATCGAATCTCCTCGCACCAAGCTTTGATGGCTCAGGATCTAAAAGCGATAGCTGCGATTCGCTATAGAGTATCAGCCTTGAAGCAGAGCTTCGCTCCCGATCTTGTACACGTTCATTGCACGGATCCAGGAACGTATTTTCACCTTAATTCTCGAATTCTGCCATTTCCGCCGACTCTGTTGACGATCCATGATGAGTTGAAGGATGAAAGGATTCAGGATTACGCCTTGCTCGGACAACTTATTCGTCACGCCGATGCCGTTACGACAGTCAGTGAGTTTATGCTGCAACTGTTGAAAAAGAATGCATCGTATGCGGCCGATCGAATGTCTCTGGTCTACAATGGACTTCCCGAGTCAGACCAGCGGAACAGTCATCGGTTTTCCGTACCACGTCTATTATGTCTTGGCCGGTTGTCACGAGAGAAAGGATTCGACGTAGCATTAGACGCGTTTGCGGAAATCGCTATCAAACATCCGGACGTTAAGCTTATCATTGCCGGAGACGGTCCGGATCGCGAGGGGCTCATGTCGAAAGGCTTAAGACTTGGACTCTCAAATCGAGTGATGTTTCCGGGATGGATTCCACCGGAGGAAGTGAGTGATCTAATCGGGAGCGCCACGATTACACTCATGCCCTCACGGTTTAACGAGCCGTTTGGCCTGGTGGCCCTGCAGGCAGCACAACAGGGATGTCCGGTGATAGCCGCAAGAGTTGGCGGCCTTCCCGAGGTCATCGAAGAAGGAATTTCAGGCCTGCTGGTCGAACCTGACAATTCTGGAGCGTTGGCTGATAATGTCCTACGACTTCTCAATGATCCAGCGCTGGCAATCCGAATGGGTGACAAAGGGCGAGAACGAGCAAACAGACTCTTCTCGTTCGAAACCATGGTGGACGGGTATGAGCGCATCTATTCAGAACTCGAGCAATCATGATTGCATCTTTAGTCAGCGTTGTCATTCCGGTCCATAACGGTGAGCGGTTTCTGCGTCGCGCACTCGACAGTGTACTTGCCCAGGACTACGAATCGGTCGAGGTCATTGTGGTTAATGACGGCTCCACGGACGGGAGTTCGAGCATCCTGGCAGATTATCCGAGTGTACAATGCATCGAACAGGAATGTCGCGGTGTTGCGGCGGCTCGGAACAGTGGAATTACAAGCGCTCCGGGGGAGTTTATTGCTCTTCTGGATCAGGATGACTATTGGCTTTCCTCAAAGTTGCGACGACAGGTCGATCTGTTGACACAGAATCCGCATTCATCAATCGTGTTTTGTAGAGCGGAATTCTTTCTGGAAGATGTCTCGGAGGCTCCATCCTGGGTTCGGTCGGAGTGGCTTGAACAGAGTCAAACGGGGTACTTTCCAAGCGCCTGGCTTTTCAGGTCGGATCTGTATGAGCGGATCGGGACATTTGATGAATCTATGACTACCAACAGCGACGCCGACTGGCTTTTTAGGGCCCGAGATATGGGAGTTGATTTCAAGTTCGTCGATGAAGTCCTGCTGAAGCGTTGCATTCATAACGAAAATGAGTCCAGAAGGACGGAACTGGGTAGAACCGAGTTGCTCCGCATAATCAGAGATTCCGTAAAGAGAAAGAAGGACACGGCTCCCAAGTAACCCTTACCTATTGCATGGCTCCCCATGTTCCAGAACCACAACCCGCGGATGCTATGGTCAGCGTTATCCTTCCCTTCTACAATGCTTCACGATATTTTCGGGAAGCACTCGAGAGCGTGATTACTCAGCCGCACCTGAAAGAGGTCGTCGTGGTAGATGACGGATCGACCGAAAGCGAGACTGACATCATAGGCGAGTATGCGCCTTTGGTGCGCCTCATTTCGCAGGAACATGCAGGAATCGGCGCCGCACGCAATCGAGGTGTGGACCAGGCAACCGGGGAGTATCTGTCATTTATAGATGCTGATGATATCTGGGCGCCGGAAAAGCTGCGTCTGCAGATCGAAGCGATCAGATCTGACGACGCCGTAGACGCCGTTTTGGGTTCAGTATCAGAATTTATCAGTCCAGATCTTAAAGATTCTTGCGCCTATATGATCGACAAAAATCGAAAGTATTATGCTGCACATGTCGGATCAATGCTGATCAGGCGCTCCGTATTTATGGAGATCGGCCCGTTTGAGACCAGGTGGAAATTAGGCGAATGGATAGACTGGTATTTACGATTTCAGGAAAGACAACCACGAATCGTGGAACTCCCTGATGTATTGTACTATCGACGGATACACGGCCGAAACACCGTGATTACCGAGCGCGATTCTTACGGGGATTATCTTCATGTTCTGAAGCAATCCATGGATCGGAGACGAAAGAATAAATCCGTTGGGAACGGTCCATGAAAGACCATGGAAACTGGCCCACACCAGTCCATGGCCTCCTGCTCAAGGCGGCACTGGGTGATACAGAAGATGCGTTGGAGGCATGGATCACATGGCGCCGAAGAGCCATTTCGCTCGACCACATTGACGTCAGCACCTACCGGCTGCTTCCTATTATCTGGAGAAATCTGTCAGGCAAGCTCTCAAGTGACGAGGACGCAAAGCGGCTTCGCGGCGTATACAAAAGGACATGGTTGAAGAATCACGCGTTCCTCCATGCGATGACTTCGCTTGCAGGTGATCTTGAACGGGCTGGGATTCCGATGTTGGTGGTGAAGGGGCTACCGCAAGCCTTTTCATATTACGCGGATGCAGGACAGCGTGTTATGAATGATATGGATCTTCTGGTCAGACCGAATGATGCCACGGCGGTTGCCGGTATTATGGCCAGGCGAGGATACTGTCAGTCCGGCGTTCTGCCTACTCAGACATGGCGTCAAGTGATGAGAACCCGTCACGCCCTGGCATTCATCAATGAAGGTGGAGAAGAACTGGACCTTCACTGGTATATACTGCACCATGATGCCAGACATAATGTGGATGATGTCTTCTGGACATCCTCGATTCCGTTGGAGGCGGGCGGCGTCAAGTTCAGAGCACCTTCGGCCGCACTTCATCTTTTTCTAATTCTGGCTCACGGGCTGAATCCATGTTCGTCGACCAAAACGCAATGGGTGGCGGATGCGGTCACGGTTTTGAGAATGAAGCCAGAGTTGGACTGGGAGAAGTTCGTATCGGAAGCGGAACGGCGAAAGTTGGGGGTTCCTATCGCACACTGCCTGGCCTACCTGCGTGACAGCCACGGATCAGGGGTACCTGACCGAATCATCAATTCTCTTTCTTCTTCCAACAGAGGGGCTGGTACGAGTATTCGGACCTGGACCATGAATCGCCACTGCAACTCATACCTGGCATCGCTGATTAGTCACTTCATCCGCTTTCGTCGTTCCGAAAGCCCGAAAGACTCAGCAGGTGGTGGATTCATTGGTTATCTCTGTGACGCCTGGGGGGTTCAGAGTATAGCGAAGTTTCCTATCGCACTCATCTATAGACTTCGAAGGGCGGTCGGCCGAGTGACCGGTCATCGCGCACAGGAAAGAATGGAGTAGTCACCCACTCCGGGGGACATTGACGGCCGGGTAAGAGATCTTTAGACGCCACGCCTTTATTCTTACTCGCTTCTAAATGTGCCAAACGGATTAGCCAGATCAGCTTTCAGTG
This sequence comes from Bacteroidota bacterium, assembly GCA_022571135.1. Classification (GTDB taxonomy): domain Bacteria; phylum Bacteroidota; class Rhodothermia; order Rhodothermales; family UBA10348; genus JACZYK01. Next base: position 1,201 of record JACZYK010000199.1, on the reverse strand, counting down.
TCTGGGGTCCGACCCTCAGCAATGCCAGTGTCAACGTTCCGAGGATGCTCTACGCAACGATCCATGGACCGACGGATATTCGATTCGCGAATTTTCCATAACCATATTGTTGACGAACCAGGCCAGCGGACCACCCACCACGACGACTATTGCCATCAGTGGGACATAATCTCCGGAGAGCAGAAGTGCGATGTTTCGGGTTGAGGGTCCGAGAACATTTCGGATGCTGATTTCCTTCTTGTACTGCTCGGCCATAAATGCGGCCAGGCCGACGAGTCCGAGGCACTAAATCATGATGGCGATGTCGGTAAAGTAAGCCAGCAAACTGCTCATTCGAGCTTCGGAACGATACATAGTCTCAAAATTCTCGTCGAGAATGCAGTATTAAAATGGAAACTCGGGAACGATCCTGCCCCGTCGTTTCCAGATGAGTGATCGCTTTGGAAACGTTCACCGGGTCGATGCGGAGGATAATATACAGGACGTCGTTCGGCGACAGGAGGAAGACCAGCGGATCGGTAGCGATGCGCTCGTTGTGCTTGACCTTCCCCTAAATACGCTCGCGGGCCTTGACTATCCGAACGACCTGGAGGGGGGAGACGTTGTGGCTATTGAGCTGAGTACCCACCACACCGATGGACGGGCTGTCTTCCAACTACTTGGTGTCGAATTCATCGAGTCCGGCCCAGGGGTGGCTGCACTCCGCGGCGCGATCGTATTCGCGACGGAGCCGGGAGGCGCGCTACCGGACCCGTCTGTGGACTGCAACCAACACGGCTTCCCGGATAGTCTCGACATTGAGCGAGGGACAAGCAGCGACTGCGACTGCAACGGCATCCCGGATGAGTGTGCCTCGTGTCCGTCAGTAGTGGACTTAGTGTTCTTGATGGATACATCCAACTCGATAAAGGACGAAGCGGAAACACTCTGCAGCACCATCGGCGATGTCGTCGACGCGCTTGCCCGGCGGAGCATTGAGGTCGACCACGAGATTTTGGCGATTTCCCCGAACGTCACCGATGACATTCCGCCGTGCATCTCGGGCCTAACCAACAGCGTCAGCACAATGTTCGGCACCTCGGTACCAGGAAACAACGGAGCGTGCCCCGCCGATCTTGACGCCCCCGGCGATTCGGGTGCGTTCGGCAAGAACGAGAACTGGGGCCCCGCCACTGCGCTCGTCGCGCAAGAGTTCCAATGG
>JACZYK010000198.1 GCA_022571135.1 Bacteroidota bacterium | reverse complement strand
ACCAAACATCGGGCGCCGATGACCACATTGTTCCACTGAAACACGTCTTCACTGTGCTCGCCTTCCGCCTCGATTCGGCCGCGATCATACGTGGACATGAAACTCGCGGAACACTTGCTGCTGATACCGTCCGTTCGCTGAATCTTGACGAACAGATCACCGAACTGGAAAGGCAGCGAACGTCCATACAAAGCAGGTGACAGTCTCTCAATCGTTGACCGGCGAACGGAGGCCAGCATGGATATGTGCCCTTTTCGCAAAGGACCTTCAATCAGGAAACTGGAAAGAAAAGGACTGATGGAGCCCGAACCTTCAAAAAACTGCCGGTTGCCATCACGAGTCGACACGTCAATAACAGACGATATACGACCGCTATAGCGGGCTCCGTAGCCGCCCGCATAAACGTCCACGAAGGAAATCAGATCTTCCGGAAAAGCAGAAAAGAATCCGAGAATGTGTAAAGGTTGGTAAATGAGGACGCCATCGAGCAGCACGAGATTCTGAGAGGGAGTTCCGCCGCGTATGAAAAGCTGACCTCCGCGATCTCCAAGTGAAACGACCCCCGGTATGGTTTGCAGGTACGTTGCCAGATCCCCGCTGGCATCCGGAGTCGGGATCCGCCGCAGATCTGCCGGGCGCACCGTCTGTCGTCCTGCGCGCACGCGCGCCGCTCCTCCCTCGCCGGCAATAATCACCTCTTCCAGTTGCTGCGCGGCCGGCTCCAACTCGACGCTAAGGGTGACGAATGGTACCCGCCCAAGAGACAACGTATCCGCATATGCCGCATAGCCCACGAAGCTGATTCGCACCGCGTACGTTCCCGTGGGAATCTGATTGATCTGGTAGAATCCATCTTTGTCCGTCGACGTACCCAGCTGCCGCTCCCCTTCCCGATCCAAGTCGAGCAAAACGACATTTGCACCCTGAAGGGGTTGTCCGTCTTCCCGGTCAAAAATCAATCCGCGAACTACGATTCCCTGCGCTGAGGCTGCGGGATTCCAAGCTGCTAGAGACAGTAGATAAAATGCTATGCGAAGGAATTTTCGGAGCAAATCAGAGCCTGTTAACGCTACCTGAAACCGCGGAGCCGGTGGCTATTTTTTATCCAGCAAGACAGAAGACACTTTAGTGTAACAACGTTACATAAGCGTCTGATAACGCCGCTGGGCGAAAAAATAGACCCGGCCCGGAGGGTAGCGTTAGCAGGCCTGTGGCCTGCTAACCATCCAGATGGATTACTTCAGCCTTTCCCGGTTTTCCTCCTTCGATGCTCAACCTGATGCACGTTTTCACTCTGTGTATGCCCTGCCGCCCGGCCGCGCCCGGATTGACGAAGAGCATACCACCGAGATCGTCCACCCGTTCTATCTGAAGAATGTGGCTATGTCCGCACACGAATACATCCGGCGTATCTGCGCGCAGCTTGCCGGCCATTCCCGATTGCCATCTACCCGGCCTCCCCGCTATGTGCGTCATCCAGAACGACACACCTCCGACTTCAAAACGGTTATGCTCCGGAATTCTCTTCCTGAGTTCCCAACCGTCCACATTGCCGTACACCGCGCGTACGGGCGCGAGCGCCTCCAGTGTGAGGAGTATATCATCGCTGCCCAGGTCACCGGCGTGAAGGATGAGATCCACTCTGTCCAGAAACGCCGGCAGAGACGGATGGAAGTATCCGTGGGTGTCGGATAGAATGCCGATAACCATCAGGCTATCGGAGCATCAGACGGAGGCCTACGTGGGGTCGAGCGCGAGGCCAGTCACCGTCCGACGGAGCCCATTGCTTTAATGGTAGACTGAGGAACGGCGAAAACCGGAATCCGGGTCTTTCGAACTGTAGCCCGGACCGCACCCAGATCACACCGCCGCGATATTCGCTGGTCGTCCGCTCGGAAGGTTCGACCGCGTTTGCGTTTACCAACCACTCGACCAGATTGTACCGTCCTCCCTCCCCGATAAACGAGACAAACAGATTGCTACCCGCCGGATCAAAAAGGAAATTGTATCCCGTCATCATATGTACTTCCCAACCGAGCGCCCTGGATCGCAGGATGTCACGGTCCGGAGGTGGCCGCGAAATGACCGGGGCGCCCGGATCTGCCGGAGGAACGTCTATCGATACGATTTGCTGGATGCCTATCTGAACACGCCGAATACCTATGGCGAAATCAGAACTGAGTGACGGCGTAACGAGTGAGGTGTACAGGAACGCCAGGTCCGTCTGAGGAAACCCGGATCGGCCGTTCGAGGACGGATCCACGGCCAGTCGGATGGCATAATCGACCATCTCCTGGGTCCGGTAATACTTCATCGTTACCCAGCTGATCGAAAGCGTCCTTCCCGCGGTGGTACTCACGGCGTCGATGAAGAATCCCAGATCCAGATGCGAGGCCAGGTGATAGTCGAATCTCAGATTCAGTCCAAATGGATCTGTCGAAGTAAAGGGCACACTCGATGATGTGACGTCGTTAGGCTGGACCAGACCAGACGGTCGATATGAAAGCTCGGCAGTCACCGCATAGGTGTCATAAAATGCCCTTCGCGCCGCCTCGCCGTGATAGAAAGGATCGAATGTACGGATCGGCCTCTGTGCCAGGGAATTTGAGACCGCAAACATCGTGACGGCCACCAGACACAGCATAAAGAGACGCACCGCACGTATGTTGGAGTTCCGTCCGGCGGGGCGATCGGAGCTTTCTGTGCCTGAAACGTGATCGAATGAGAGCCCTCTCATCACGAAACAAGTGGAAATTGTGATTCGACGCGGATTGGACGCATCGTCGCCGCGTTTGGTTCGCGCCTGCGCTTTTGTTTCAGTCTTTCCTGACAGGCCTACAGATCGAGTGATTCGCCCGGGCTCAACACCCGGGTCGCGTATCCCGCCTCATTCATCATTTCCTCCCATTTCGAGGTCTCTACTTCGATAACCGGAAACGTATTGTAATGAATCGGCACAGTGAGTGAGGGTCGAATCAGATCGGCTGCTCTCACCGACAGCCTCGGACCCATGGTGAAGCAGTCCCCGATGGGCATAAGTGCAAGATCGATCGAGTAATCGTCGCCTATCCACGCCATCTCGGCGAACGGGCTGGTATCGCCGAGAGCATAGATTGTTTTACCTTCGGCCTCGATCAGAAAGCCGTTGGGATTCCCTCCGTACGTCCCATCCGGGAACGAAGAGGAGTGTCTCGCATCGGTCTGAGTCACGCGTCCCCATTCGAACTCCCACGAACCACCCGTATTGAGCGGCTGCACGCGTTCGTGTCCGAATTTCTGCGACAGGTACTGTGTTATTTCGAAGTTGGCAACGACGATAGCATTTGAGCGCATCGCGATGTCAGGCGTATCACCCCAGTGGTCCCCGTGAGCGTGCGTGAGCAGGATATAGTCCGGCGACAGTGAGTCGGCCGTAGCGACACCGTCCGCAAGTGGATTTCCGGTAATGAAGGGGTCGACGAGAATCTTGGTTCCATCCACATCGATCTGAAAGGCCGAATGACCGAAGTATGTCAGCTCCATAACTCACCTCGTTTAAGTTCGCGTAATCAAGACCTGCCTCTCGCTACTTTGTATAGCCAGGTACAGAATAATACGAAGGCAGCAATTCCCAGTAGATCGGCGACGGTTTCGAAACCCTCAGGAGCAAGTTTCAAAACGTCCGTGTTCTGAGCGGCAGCAAAAGGTATCGCCAGAAGGATACCTACGATGGCCTCCCCGGTGATCAGACCCGACGAAAACAGCAGGCCCCTGCGGGTGGCCACGCCCTGCGCTTCGGCTTCGCCCTCCGGATCTCCTGCAAATTTCGAGGCCACACTCCGTGTGACGCCCCAGGCTATCATACCTCCGATGAAAATCGGGACCGAGAGTTCAATGGGGAGATAGATCCCGACCGCGACCGCCAGCACGGGAGCCCTGAACTTGGTACCGCGCTTTTCAAGGAGTTTATCTATGATGACGATGACCGCAGCGACGATGACTCCGATCCAGATCATGGTCCAGGGCAGGTTCCTTGTAAACACGCCGACAGCAACCGAACTCATCAGCGTGGCCTGAGGCGCACTGAGTACTTCCGACGGGTCCATCCCCTCTCGCGGGAAAACGTCTCCGAGGCCGTAAGCGCTGAATAGAAGCTGGAGAACGGGCGCGATGACGAAGGCAGCGGCGACAACGCCGATTATCTGCATGATCTGCTGCTTGACCGGTGTTGCCCCTACCAGCTGCCCCGCCTTGAGATCCTGGAGGTTGTCGCCCGCCAGAGCCGCTGCGCAGGCCACGACGGCGCCAACCAGGATGGCCGTGGCTGCGGCTGCCGTTGCACGCTCCGTGTCGATCGCAAAATCAATCTGGGATCCCAATAACACGAGGAGAACCAGCGAGATCGACAATACCGTCGCGATCGTCACTCCGGAAATAGGATTATTGGACGATCCGACGAGTCCGGCCATATAGCCTGCCACCGATGAGAAGATGAATCCCGCGACGAGAGAAAAGAGCAGGCCGAACCAGATCGTCCCTACGTACAACCCCGTGCTGATCCCGAGAGCCTCCTGATCGACGACGGCAATAAACACCACCAGGATCGGCAGCGCGAGCGCGAGCGTCCCGATGATGACATACGTGATCGGCGTATCCCTCTCCGTTCTCGGAATTCCGCTCGATCCACCCTCACGAGTTTTCCGCATGGCCTCGAAGGAGGACTTGATACCGTCGCGGATCGGCTTGTAAAGAGACAGGAGTGCATAAAATCCACCGGCGGCCATCGCACCTACTCCCATATACCGTATCCGAGCGCTCCAGACCTCTTCTGCCGCCGTGTATCCAGTCGATCCCCCGATGATTCCCTGGAGTATCTCCGGATCGACCACCGCAGTGTAGATCGGGATTCCGAAAAGCCAGGAAATCAACCCTCCGACAAAAACCAGGATGGCAATATTAAGTCCTATGATATAGCCGACCCCCAGGAGTGCAACTCCGAGTTCGGAGCCATAGCCGAAGATGGCTCCTCCGGCGGTAACAGCGCCCGAGGCTTTCCCGGCAAGCACCTTGAAACCGGTCTGACACAGTTTCAGCAAGGCACCACCCAGGCCCGCAATCCCGATAATGCGCGCTCCTTCGCCTCCCTTCGTCCCTGCTTTCAGAACCTCTGCTGTCGCCACGCCCTCTGGAAACTGAAGCTTCGCCTCGATGATGAGTGCCCGTCGAAGCGGTATCGTAAACAGGACGCCCAGGATACCGCCGCAAAGGGAAATTGCCATCGTCGGCAGAAACTCGAAACCTTGCCAGTACTGCAGCATGATGAGCGCCGGAAGCGTGAAAATGACACCGGCGGCCAAGGATTCTCCCGCCGAAGCGGCTGTCTGAACGATATTGTTTTCGAGGATATTATGCTCCCGGAAAAGCCTCAGCACGGCCATCGATATTACGGCTGCCGGTATCGATGCAGATACGGTCATCCCTACTTTGAGTCCGAGATATGCGTTGGCGCCCGCCAGAATTGCAGAGAGCAGGACGCCGAGTATGACCGCCTTCAGCGTGATCTCCGGCAGAGAAGTCGAGGCTGGAATAAATGGAATAATAGTCTCCTCGCCTCGTTCGGAACG
>JACZYK010000197.1 GCA_022571135.1 Bacteroidota bacterium | reverse complement strand
GCAGGCAGAATAGCAGTCCGCCAATACGCCGCACCCAGCAGCCCAACCACGAGAACGGGCGACAGATACAGGTTGATTACGTTTATAAAATGTTCGAGTGCTTCCATTTCAAGTTTTCGGATTAGAGAGGGTTCGACTGGGTATTCGCGGCTCCGGTCGGCCCGGTAAAGAGAGCTGATCACGTGATCTCGGTGATGAACCCGTCATCTCACGAGTCGCTGAAATGCTTCTTAAGTGCAAGAAATACTGGATTTTGCCGCTAATTTTCGAATGTCGCCCAATATAATGTGCACCTGACGCGTGAGCAAACCAGACTGACGAGCCCTTATCACTACGTCCCGAGCGTTGTCGGATCGACTTCTACGATCTGACCGTTCATTACGGCGAGCGTTCGGGCCGGAAATTTCCGCACGAGTCGGTAGTCGTGCGTCGCCATCAGGAGCGTCATCCCCTGGCGATTCAGACCGGAGAGCAGTCGCTGGATGTCGTCCGCCACCGCCGGATCCAGATTGCCCGTCGGTTCGTCGGCCAGAACGATCCACGGGTCATTGACGATGGCGCGCGCGATCACGACGCGCTGCTGCTCACCGCCCGAAAGTTCGTGAGGAAACCGGCGCCTCTTGTGGCCCAGTCCTACTCGCGACAACACATGCAGTACACGGTTCTGCACCGCCTTCCCCCTCTTTCCCGTGACATAGAGCACAAAGGCCACGTTGTCAAATACGCTGCGATCCGGGAGCAGCTGGAAGTCCTGAAATACGATTCCGAGCGACCGTCGCAGGAAGGGAATCTCCGAAGGTTGGATATCGGCCGATCTGTAGTCGGCAACGCGAATCAAACCCGAATCGGGCTTGATATCCATGTACAGCAACCGAAGCAGCGTGGTCTTTCCGCTCCCTGTCGGTCCGACGAGGTAGGCCATCTCGCCTCGACGGATGTGCATCGAGACGTTTTCAAAAACGGATTTTCTGCCCCCTTCCGGGAGAGGATAGGAAACGGAAACGTTTTTGAGTTCGATCACTTCAGCTTCCGGAATTCTAAGAAAAATGGGTTAACAGGCCCTAATCTAAGGCGAAGTTTCTTGCGGTTTTCGAACCACCCAGTGAATGCGCTCGGAATCGTCCGTGGCCGGCTGCAGCGAAAACCCGTCGTATGCCTCTATGACATCGAAGGGACTATCCTCCAGGAGGAAACGGATTTCAGCGTACTCGTATACCCGTTGAACGTGCTTCTCTACGAAGACGCCCCGACCCGTATGAAGGAAAAATTTATTCGAATGAATTCGCCGGCCGGCGTGATAATCGCTTCGCCGGGTGAATGAGAATGCGTCGCAGCAACCCTCATCTTCGAAATCACCCTCGTTCGAGAGTGAATTAACCGGAGTACTCTGGTCGAAGACGAACAGACCGCCGGCCTTCAGCACTCCGGCCACGCTCCTTACGACAGCTCCGATTGCCGAGAGATCGAGCACGTAATTCAAACCGTCATATAGCAACAGAACAGCGTCAAAGCGCTCATCGAGGGAGAAATTGGTAAAGTCCGCCCGCGCAAACTCCAGGCCAGACTCGATACCGGCCGACTTGTTTCGGGCCATGCGAAGCATATCCTCCGAGCGATCGGTGGCCAGATACCGAATCGGCCGGCGCGCGACGTACCTGACGGCGAAACTTCCCGTGCCGCATCCCAGCTCCAGGATCGATTCCGGCTCGGTCCGGATTCGTTCGAAGACGACTCTGATGTAATCGACCCAGGCGTCATAGTCCACGTGCTCCATGACCGAATCGTAACCATCGGCCAGGAGTGTATATGGAGCAATCTCGGTCATGCTTCTAACGCGCTCTTTCGTCTCCGGGCGATATCGACGGCCAGAAAGATGGCGCTGCGCATGCTGGTCGGCCTCGCTACACCGTGTCCGGCAATATCGAACGCGGTCCCGTGGTCGGGAGACGTGCGTACGATCGGTAGACCTGCGGTGTAGTTGACTCCAGAATCGAATGCCAGTGTTTTGAATGGAATCAGTCCCTGATCGTGATACATGGCCAGAACGGCATCGAAATTCCGAAAGCCGGACGTCCCGAAGAAACCGTCCGCGGGAAAAGGACCAAATACGAGATCTCCTCTCTCCCGGGCCTTATCCAGCGCAGGAATAATTATCTCCGCCTCCTCCTTGCCCATCATGCCACTCTCTCCCGCATGCGGATTGAGCGCCAGAACGGCGATCCTTGGACGAGACACCCCGAAATCCCGTATGAGACAGGAAGAAATAATCCTCAGTTTTTCGAGTATGACCTCTTCCGTTATCAGCTTCGGAACGTTCCATATGGACGTATGGCCGGTAACCAGACCTATTCTCATCCGGTCTGCAACCATCATCATGGAAAAGGACTCGGTCGCGCATTTTCGAGCGACGAATTCGGTATGTCCGGGCGAGTCGAATCCCGCCAGAGAAATGGCCTCCTTGGAAATCGGAGCGGTCACCATGGCGTCGACCTCTCCTGAGAGGCAGAGTTCGACGGCGCGATCCACAGCGCGCATGGCGATGTTGCCTGCAACCGGGTCCGTTACACCGAACTGAACGTCACATCTCTGCCCGTTCGAGATATCCAGGACGGGAATCACATCGGCTTCGGCGCTGTCTACCGATTCTACGGATCTGAATCTGACCTCGTCAAATCCAAGGTGTTCGGCGTGGTAATTAAGCGCGTCGACAGGTCCTACGATGACGGGTTCCAAGAACCGCATCAACCGCGTATCACTCAAACACTTGATAACGACTTCAGGCCCCACGCCGTTGAAATCACCCGATGAGATGGCAATCCGGGGACGGAATTGAGGCGACTCCGACGAAGTCAGACCGGCTTCATCCTGCGTGTTCATATCATATCCGTACGACGTGGTGCGGCTGTGCTCGATCAAGTTCGATTCTTCTGGACAAAGTCTCTCAGAAGCTCCACCAGAAGACGAACGCCGAACCCTGTGCCACCAACCGGGTGATATGAATGGGCCTTACTCAGGAACGCGGGACCGGCGATATCCAGGTGAATCCACGGATAGTCTACGAAATGCTCAAGGAACTTGGCCGCCGTGATCGCTCCCGCCGATCTGCCCCCTACGTTTTTCAGGTCCGCCACGTCGCTCTTGAGGAGTTCGGAATATTCATCATACATCGGGAGGGGATGAACGAGCTCACCGCTTCGTCTGCCCGCATCCGTGATGGCCTCCAGACGCTCGGCGGATCCGTTCATTTCGTTGGTCATTACGCCGGCCACGAATTCACCGAGAGCCACGACACACGCTCCGGTAAGGGTAGCTACGTCCACGACGAGTTCCGGATGAAAGGTCCTGGCATAGGAGAGGGCATCGGCCAGTATCATCCGACCCTCCGCATCGGTGTTCAGGACTTCGACGGTCTTACCCGAATGCATTCGGACCACGTCTCCCGGGACGTAAGCGGTTTCTCCAGGTCGATTGTCCGTTGCCGGAATCAGGCCGACGACGAATACGGGAAGAGCAAGACGGGCGATCGCCTCCATCGCACCGACGACGGCCGCTGCTCCCGCCATATCGCACTTCATCGAGTCCATCGCATCTTTGGTCGGTTTGAGGGACAATCCGCCCGTATCGAACACGACCCCCTTACCGACCAGTATGATGGGCCGCATATTTCTGGCATTTTCGGGTTTCCACTCGAGTACCGTGAACGTCGGAGGATCCTTGCTTCCTCGATTCACGGCCAGAAGACCATTCATCCCCTCCGCTGCGATTAGGGCCTTGTCCCACACCGAGGTCTCGTACCCGAACTTGCGCCCGGACTTCTCGATGGCTTTCGACAGCATGGTCGGCGTTTTTTCGTCCGGTGACAGATTGACCAGATCCCGTGCCGTGCAGACTGCTTCGGCGACGATCCTACCTCTCTCCGCGCCGCGCCGTACCTGTTTGTCCTCATTGACGGTCTGGACGACCAGGCGCTGGACCCCAGTCTCCGATTGTGAGTCGGTTTTGTAACGCGTGAAGCTATAGGCGCCCAGTACAAAACCTTCGACGAGAGCCTGACTCGCGGTCTCACTGTCCAGCATGGTTTCGGGAACGGCTATCGCGACTGTTTCCACAGACATCGAATCGACGATTGCGGCGCCTTCCGCCGCGGCCCGGCGCAACAGCTCCGGATCAATCTTCTCCGGCTCTCCGAGCCCGACAAGAACAACCCTCCGCGCGGAACCCTGATCCGGATAGATCACCGTAGTGCTTCCGGGTTTTCCCGAAAAATCCGGGCGGATCCGCTCGATAATGGAGCCAAAATGTTCAACCAGGAGCGTCAAGCCCGATTCGGCATCCTTCAGGTTCACGGGAACCACGAGCAGATCAACGTCTAACTCCGAAAGAGAAATAGTCGAAACAGAAACCTTCATGATGCCGGACCTTTCGTCTGCACGTCCAAGAGTGAATTAAGATATGCCGAGTCCTCGGGTGAGAGATTTTCTCCCGACTCCGAACCCTCGATTTTCAGATCGACGAACCTGGGTGCCCTGGACACGACGACTTCCATCGCTTCCTCGAGCGGCTTCCGAAGAAATGCTCCGGAGGCGTTCTTATGCCCGCCGCCTCCGAACGCCTGGGCCCAGGTGTGCACGTGATCCTCTCCCTTCGAACGAAAACTGACTTTCGTTCCCTTTACGGTCTCGGTGAACAACAAGGCGACCCGAACGCCCTCGACGGATAGGATATAATTGGCGAATCCGTCCGAATGCTCTACGTTTGCCCGCGTTTCATTCAGGACTCTCCTCGAAATGACGAGGCTTCCGATCTGACTGTCGTAGTAGAATCTCGCCGTTTCGAGTACGCGGCTGATCAGAGCGAGCACTTCCGGTGATCTGCGGTCAAAGATGGAATCGTGAATCTTAGAAACATCCAGTCCACCGCGTTCGAGCAGGTCGGCGACCATTCGATGGAGCGACGGTGACACGTTACTGTATCGAAACGAGCCGGTATCGGTCATGATCGCCACGTACAGTGCCACGGCGATATCGAAGTCTAGGGCATCCGGATTCCAGGCCCCGATGATCTCGTAAACGAGTTCTCCGGAGGAGGAAGCGCTCTCACGGCACAGAGACAAATCGAACCAGGATTCGGGACTCGTATGATGGTCTACAAGGACCTTTGTCCCCGCAGCACTTCGGATCGGAATTCCGAGGTCTCCGAGGCGATCCTCCGTATTCGTGTCAATGATAACAATGACGTCGGCGGCCGAAATCGATTCCCGCTGCGAAAGAGAGCCGTCGAATACCTCCAGACGATCGGAACCAGGCAGCCAATCCATATTGAAGGGTGCCGGATCGTGGTTAATCAACGACACCGTCTTTCCCTGCTTTACGAGAAAAAGCCCGAGTGCGATCTGTGATCCGATCGCATCTCCGTCCGGCCTCGTGTGCGTCGATATAACGACGCTTTTACTCTCTTTCAGTATGGAAATGAGCTGTTCCAGCATTGCTAGGGCCTGTTAACGCTACCTGCAACCGCGGAGCCGGTGGCTATTTTTTTGTCCAGCAAGGCAGAAGACACGCAGTGTAACAACGTTACATAAGCGCCTGATAACGCCGCCGGGCGAAAAAATAGACCCGACCCGG
>JACZYK010000196.1 GCA_022571135.1 Bacteroidota bacterium | reverse complement strand
ACTTGCCGAGACACTCCGGCGGGCGATAATTGGGGGTAGCGAGGATGCTGGAGCGAGTGTCCCTCTGATTGGGAGCGTAGGCAACAAGTTGCTCGCGGGAGGAGTTCGACATGGGCAGGCGAAGGACGGCAAAGAATTGCACTGCTCCGATCAATTAGAGAGGGTTTGTCCCTGCCGCACGGGGAACACCCTGGGAAGAATGAACCGGTACAATCGCGGAAAAAATCGCTGTATATAGATCGCGAGCATCTCCTTTCCGCCTATCAACGCCTCCGCACGAGCTTTGCGAATCGCACGCACCGCTTTGTCGCTGAATTTATCAACCGGCCTTCCGCCGGCCTGGGCACTGTCCATTCAGCCGTGTTCCTTTCCGTCGGCAATCAGCGAATGCACGCTGATATCGGTCTGGATGAATCCAGGACAGATGATCGAGATGTCCACGCCGGTATCGGCCAACTCGATACGCAGAGACTCGAAATAGCCGTGGAGCGCGTGCTTCGAGGCGGCATAGGAGGAACGGAAAGGGATGCTGATTTTTCCCAGAACACTGCTGATGACGACGATCTTACCCGAATTCCGTTTGAGCATGTCCGGCAGCACGATGTGAGTAACCGAAAGCGTTCCGAAGTAGTTCACGTCCATGATGCGACGTTCGACATCCAATGTCGTCTCCGATATCCGTGCGCGCTGACCAACGCCGCTGTTGTTGACGAGGATATCGACCTTGCCAAATCGCTCGATGATCTTTCCGTACGCGGCCTCGTGAGTATCCGGCATGGCGACGTCGAGCGGAAGAACCATGTGGTCGTTCGGTCGCGTACAACCCAGGCGCACCCGCTCGAGTCTCTCGACCCGTCGGGCCGAAAGGACGACGTTGGCTCGCTGGCGGGCAAAAGTGTACGCGAGTGCTTCGCCGATACCGGAAGAAGCGCCGGTAATCCAGATGGTTTGATTCGAGAACGGCATGAGGTTTTCAGTCGATTACGGTGATTGTCCGAACGGCCCGGCCGAAGTTGCCGTGCTCGTCGTCCATAGCCAGAATTTCAATCAAGTACCTCCCGGCGTTCGGTGCTCTAACGACTCCTTCGTAGACGCTGGTCTCGCCCGAAAAAGAGAAGGGGGTTTCCTGCAGTACGCGACCCTCCTCAATGACACGGGCAACCACATCGATGAACGCCGCATCCCAGAGACCTCCCGGCTGAGTCGGGCAACCGCAAAGCATAGTCACCTTCACCCGGATGGAGAGTTCTGCTTCACTATCGACGGTCTCCTCAGGATCAGGCGTCAGCCAGTCGACCGTGAATCCGTTCAATTCCAGTACGATGCCTTCGCCTTCCACGTGACGACCGGGGACAACCAGCATCTGCTTCGTGCTGCGCAAAGTCGCCTCGGGATTTCCGAGTGGAGCGTAAGCGGCGATTTCTATCACTGTAGGCCGTTCCAGGAAAAGCGTAGCCACGAAGGCTGCGGCGCCTTCCGTGTTAAATCGCTCGCCGTGTCGCATGTGCGGCTCCACGATGATTTTTTGCGTATTCCCGGTATCTCCCTCCTGCACACCGTCTGCCAGAACACGCCCGGAACTGACTTCCTTTATGACGATGTGTGCGCCCCCGACGTTCGATCCTATGAGCTTGGCGTCGTGTGCAAGGACGCGAATAACGAGGCGGGTTTCGATGCCGCTGTCCTGTGCGGCGGCCATGAAGTCCGACCCTGTCAGGAGAATAGACAGGGCGGCTAAACGGACAAAGTAGTTTCTCACGATATCGATCAGGTGGATTCTAAAACGCGGTGACGAAACATGACGGGAACGAGCAAACCGTCCGGAATACCGATCCGTACGAGTTCCCAGGAAGGATCGTACTGTATCGATATGGGAGCGAAGCCGCTCCATTCGTCGACCCGGATATGCGCCCCCGAGTATCCAGTCGAAGGATTCGAGTAGTTAGTTCATCTGTCTCTTGCGGCCATCGAATGTAACTGCGACCTCGACCGTCTGATCCTCACGAAGTTAGGGTACGCGAATACAAATCTAATTCAAGATGCTCTCTAATCGACGGTTCCGGATAAACCTGAGCATCCGCTGAGCGCAGTTGGGAAATAACCGGAGCGATCGTGACTGACCTCGGCCTCTATTGGCCGGCTCTGCTTTCTGTCGCTCCGCCCCGCGTCGACTAGCGTGAGTCCGCGTGAGTGTAGTGGCTGTGACTGAAGTTGTCCGTCACTACGTGACCGTCGAACAGGTGAATGATACGATGGCTGTACTCCGCGTTGGCCGGGGAGTGCGTTACCATGATGATCGTCGTACCCGCTTCATTCATCTGCATGAGCAGCTTCATGACCTCCTCGCCTTGCGTGGAGTCGAGATTACCCGTGGGCTCATCAGCGAGGATGAGTTTCGGGCCCGCGACGACGGAACGGGAAATAGCGACACGCTGCTGCTGTCCACCCGACAGCTGCTGCGGGAAGTGTTTCTGGCGGTGCACGATATGTACCGACTCGAGCGCCGCGTTGACGCGAGCTTTCCTCTCGTCGGAACTCATGCCCAGGTAGAGCAGCGGAAGTTCGACGTTTTCGTAAACCGTAAGCTCGTCAATCAGATTGAAGCTCTGGAATACGAAGCCGATGTTGCCCTTTCTGAGCTGAGCGCGCCGGCGTTCGGATAATTGCGATACCTCGGTGTCGAGGAAGTAAAACTCGCCATCCGTCGGATTGTCCAGAAGGCCGATGATGTTCAGAAGAGTGGACTTTCCACAGCCCGAAGGGCCCATGACTGAGACGAACTCTCCCTCCTTGATTTCGAGATTGACGTTGTTCAGAGCGGTTGTCTCAACCTCTTCCGTCCGATACGTCTTTTTCAGATTGACTGTCTTTATCATTGTCTGCAGTGGTAAAGATGAAAGGCAATTTCGTTTGGTATCATATCGTATAGACAATCCAAAGGGTTACATCCATTTGCACGGCCCCCTGTCCGAGCGTGACTTTTATCTGAATACGAGGCGATCCACCTCGTTGAATGTGTTATAGGAGGACGTGACGATGCGTTCTCCCTCCTGGAGCCCTTCCAGGACTTCGTATACCTGTAGATTTTTTCGACCGAGGCGGATGGCCCGCTTTTCGGCATAATCGCCGGAGGAATCCATCACGTAGATCCAGTTTCCGCCCGTCGTCTGGTAAAATCCGCCCTGCGGTATGATGATCGCGTCGGCCGGATCACTCATTTCGAGTCTGAACCGAACGGTCTGACCTCGCCGAATGCCCGGAGGCACCTGTCCGACGAAATCCAGATCGACGTCAAAACGGCCGTTCTGAACTTCGGGAAAAACGCGCTGTACGATCATTTCGTACTCGATGTCTCCGATCTGAAGTGTGATGGCACGCTGGCCCGGCATGACCCGCCTGATATGGAATTCGTCCACACCTGCGCGCACTTTTACCGCGTCTGTCTTGTCTACCTGTCCGAACCGGAATCCCGCGCTTTTCATTTCACCCAGTTCAGCGTTGAGCTGGGAAAGCTGGCCGTCGACGGGGGCGCGAAGCGTGAGGTTATCCTGCCGCTGCTGGATCACCGTGAAGTTCTCGTCCATCCGATCGATGGCGCTCTCCATCCGAGCGATCTGGATCACCTGTCGCAGGGAGTCCTGGCGATACGCCGTGAGCGTCAACTGACGGCGTCGGACGTAGTATTCGTATTCGTCCTCGGTGGCTTCAAATTCCGCAGCCGAAATGAGCTGCCCCGACATGAGATTCTGATTCCGATCGTAGTCGCGTTTGAGACGCAGGATTTGGTACTCCATGTCAGTCAGCGACTGGCGCATGTTCATGTTCGCCTGTTCGACCTGAAAACGCGTGCTCTCGAGCCGGTTGATCTGCTCGATGTGGTTGGTCTCGGCCGTCAGGAGACTCAGCTGGAGTTGCGGATTCGAAAGACGCAGAATCGGCTGGTCTTTCTCCACCATCTCGCCTTCGAGGACGAAGATCTCCTCGATGCGACCACCCTCGACGGCGTCCAGGTACACGGTTGTTCGCGGCAACACGTTACCGGTCACGGAAATCATCTCCTGGAATGGTGCAAATTTGACTTCAGAGATCGTGACGCGTTCTCGATCCACGTTCAATCGGCGTCCTCCTGTCATTGTTGAGAGACCCCACACCACGAGGGCGATGAAGGCAATTCCTCCAACGAGCATGAGAATGCGCCGGGTCGTCCACGTCTTTTTCTCCAGCTGCACGTCCATCCCTTCGCCGCCGCCCATTGAGAGACCGCTAGACGGTGTGCCACTCCCTCTCGGTGCGAGTAGAGGTGCGATAGGATTCGGTTTCTTATTCGGGTCTTCTGTCAATGCTCTGGTCTGTGTCGCTCGTCTGGCTTCCTCGGCTGTGCTTCTGACGATGTAGTCAAGACAACAAGGGCCATGACAGTCCTGAAGAGCAACGTCTGTTGGCCGTTCGGTACGGAAATGGTGACGAAACCCAGAACTATGATGTACGAACGCGTTACATCAAGTGTCCGATTTCGTACACTGAGAAAGAACGATTATCCGATTTCATCTCGCATCCGCTTCCAAAGAGCTTCGAATACGATCGGGAACAGAGTTTGGAGACCCCGCTCCGGAAATCGGACGGTTCGTGCGTCGAAGCCGATACACTTCACGGAGCGACTAGCTCAATGTTGCATTCGCCCTTCGAATTGCAGGAATTGGTCCGCGGCGATACGAAAGTAAACTCCAATAAAAAGACAGATACGCCTGCTGGGTCGCATTCTGAATGTAGACGATGACGCAGACCTAAACTATAGGCAGTAAGGCTGCTGTTGAAGAAATATGCGCGCCTCGTGTATACTGAAAAGAGGCCGGAGCAGAATCCGACTCTGCTTCAGAACGAGCAGTACGACGTTATCCTTCTCGACATGAATTTCACGGGCGATGTAAGCAGTGGAAAGGAGGGGTTTAACTGGCTGGATAAGATTCTGGAGCTGGATCCTTCGGCTGTTGTCGTCCTGCGTTATGGCTTTCGGTGACGTGGAAATGGCGGTACAGGCCATCAAGACGGGAGCCACGGACTTGGTGATGAAGTCCTGGCAGAACGAGAAACTCATCGCGACACTGACCTCGGCACTCAGACTTCGATTTTAGGATTCTCAGATGATTACCTTTAGGGTCTGTTAACGCTTTCTTCGTTTCAGTCATCACGGGAATTCATGGGTAGAATTATCACGACCGGAGATACTCCGGCGAAACGGCGCAGGGCACACCTTCGATCGTGCGCCGAGGCGCTGCGGCTACTGGCCGAAAAGAGCGTTTTCGACGACGAGTCGAAAGATATGGCAGCGTTTCTGGTTTTCAATCTTCGTGGCATATACAAGACGATTGACGAGAGCGCTCATGCCTGGGACGATAAAAATTACTGGAAGAAGGCTGAGGCTCTGAGAGAAAAGTGGCGGTGGACCGAGCGGACAGCAGACGAATTGGCGGATATGGTCATCGGGGAAAACTGGAAGGTCATCCCGCCGCTTCTCATTTCCATGATTCCTCACTTTTCGGATATTACTATTCAGTCCATCACGAGAAGTCCGGACTGGTGGTGTGGTGCCAGGCGCGCTCTCGAAAGGCAGCGATCTTCATCCGGATA
>JACZYK010000195.1 GCA_022571135.1 Bacteroidota bacterium | reverse complement strand
CCCGTGACCCAAGTCCGGCACATTATAGTCGCCCTGGCCTGCTATCTGATCCTGTTCGCCTGCGACAGCGCGCCTAGTCAAACAGATGCTCCGGATATCGTTGCAATGCGAGTCTCGACCTCGCCTCCGATCCCGCTGGTGGGCGCGCGACCAAGCCCCGCTCAACTCCAGTGGCAACGCGGAGAGATGTATATGTTCATCCATTTCGGGATCAACACGTTCACCGGCGCCGATTGGGGAGAGGGGAACGAGCGGCCCGATATGTTCAGTCCGGGCGGAGTGGATGCCCGGCAGTGGGTCGGCGTGGCCGAGGGTGCAGGATTCAAGGGCGTGATTTTCACGGCCAAGCACCATGACGGATTTGCGCTCTGGCCGTCCCTGGTGACGGATCATTCCATACGACGAAGTACCTGGAAAAAAGGACAGGGAGATATCGTTCGCGACGTGGCGGAGGCAGCACGGGAGGCTTCTCTGCACTTCGGCATCTATCTCTCGCCCTGGGACAGAAACGCCGAGTCGTACGGCACACCGGCTTACAATGACCTATACACGGCTCAGCTATCGGAACTGCTTTCGAACTACGGCCCTATTTTTGAAGTCTGGATGGACGGTGCTCATGGCGGATCAATAGACCCTACGTATGACTATGATAGATTTTATAGAACGATTCAAACGATTCAGCCAGAGGCATTGATCTCCGGAGGCCCCGATATCCGGTGGGTGGGAAACGAGAGGGGTGTAGCACCGGAGACCAACTGGAGTACGACAATCAACGGTGACTGGCAACCGCGCGAGTGCGATGTCTCGATCCGCCCGAGCTGGTTCTGGAAGCGTTCGGAAAATGGCAGGGTAAAGTCAACACCGGAGTTGCTTCGCATCTATTTCAGTTCTGTTGGTAGAAACTGTGTCCTGCTTCTGAATGTGCCGCCGAATACGGACGGTGTGATTGAAAATGAGGATGTCCAGACGCTGGGCTTGTTCCGTGGGGCGCTCGACAGCATATTCGACAAGAATCTCGCAGCGGGAAGCGCGGCGATTGCATCGAATACCAGAGGAAACAAACCGTATTGGGGGGCCACGAACCTGCTCGACGCAAGTCAGGACACGTTCTGGGCTACGGACGACGATACGCGCACGGCGACAGTAGACTTTCGATTTGGCCGGGCGCTCCACTTCAATACGCTGGAATTGAAGGAGCCGATTCAGTTCGGACAGAGATTGGAATACTTTCGCTTGGAATCGAAGATTGTTGGTACGCAGTCCTGGCTCACGATCGCAGAAGGCACCACGATCGGATATCGAAGGCTTGTAATGCTCCCTTCCACGTCCACAAAACATGTACGGTTAACGATCAGATCCATTAACGGACCACCGGCCCTCCAGAAATTTGCTCTCTACGAGAACTACTTCGCCGAGCTGATGGATGGCTGGCGCTGATGCCCGAAATCGAACTCAATGGCAGCAGAAAGCACCTTTTCCGACTCTGAAACGTTTGTACACGGAGCCGCACTAAACGGGCTATAATGACAACTCAGATGCTTACATAAACCGATCCATGGACTTTCGGGAGATTACGGAAAAGGTCCGGAATGGACTTACATACGACGCGTTCATGGTCGACTGGACCGAGAAAAACGCGTTGCCGATGAAAGGGCTGGATAAAGCGGCCCGCCGGATGCGCTACTACAGCATCTACAACCTTGAGAGGCAGGGGAGGGTGGATGAGATGTACGTCATGCGAGACGAATTCAGGGATCTGGTTCTCTCGCTCCCCGGGCCTCAGCTGTGGATGTTCATAACGGAAGACTGGTGCGTGGATTCGGCGTACAGTCTTCCGATCATCAGAGACGCGGCAGCTCTTCGCGACGACATCACGCTGCGCCTGCTGAAGAGAGACGAGAATCTCGACCTCATCGACCAGTTCCTCACGAACGGAGCCATAAGTATCCCCGTATTCGCCGGTTTCAGTTCGGATCACGATTTACGGTTTCGCTGGGGACCGCAACCGGTAGCGATTCGTGATATTCGCTCGGAACTCCAGGCCTCTAGAAAGGAAGGCCGGATTGTGGCAAAAACCACAGCAGACTGGTATGCAGACGAGGGCTGGATCGAGGTGGAGCGGGAACTGATCGACACATTACAGAAAACCCTGCGACTTCAGGAGATTTAGTCCAGACACGATCTTTCTCGGGATGAGGATAGCTCCGAGGATCGATTTCCAGTTCAATTGTCAGCCGGGACGATGCTTGGCTGAACCACCGACGAAAACGCCGGAATCAGCGTCTGTACGCGACGAGCGATCCGGATCAATATCCGGGTTCGAACCGCTGGAAAAGGCTCTGAACTGAATATTCCCGGACATCAGGCTAGAAGAAAAACGATCTGCGAGTTTCTTACGCAGAAAAGCCCGCGTGGGAGGAAACAGTCCCATGAGCCCGACCATGTCCGTAAGTACGCCCGGCGTGAGAAGAAGAGCGCCTGAGAGAAGAATTATTACACCATCAAGCAATTCTCGTCCAGGAAGCTGTCCTGAGTTCAGTTTTTCCTGAAGCCTGTTCCAGACGGACAGTCCCTGGGTTTTCGCAAGATAGGAGCCTATCAATCCGGTGACCAGAATGATTCCGAACGTCTCAAGGGCGCCGATCAATTGACCGATGCGGATCAAAACGTACAATTCCAGCGCGGGAACGATTACAAATAGGGCTAAGAGACGTGCGAACATAAGGGGCGCATAGTTGGGTCCGTGACTGCGCATACGTCGAGAGCGACGTTTTGCTTCGAAGCGGGTTTAATTTCCACCTTTCTTTCAGGTATTTTCTACATTTGATAAACATAGTTATCAAACGTTAGCTAGTGATCATAAGTATACGTATATTGGAATATGTCCACGACGCCCTACATATCTCCAGAACAGATGGATTTCTTCTGGAAGAGCCTCACTCCGAAACCCGGAGAGATCTGGAAAGATGTCGTTACGCCTTCCGGAGTCGTACGAGACTATCGTGTATCGAACATGGGCCGCGTCGTATCCCTTCCGAGAATGAGAGAATCCCGCCACGATGGGCATTATAATTTCTGGAATGGAAAACTGCTCAAACCTAGTCCCCAACGCTCCGGTCACATGCGTGTGAGCATCCGGCAGGACAAATCGTCCTACAGCGTCCATGTCCATCGCCTGGTCATATGGGCTTTCGTCGGACCCCAGGGACGAGGGGTACATATTGTCCATAAGGACGGAGATCTTTCAAATAACAGACTCGACAATCTCATGTACGCGGTACACTGGGGCAACGGCGCAAGCGCCGGATCGGAAGCCGGTACAGCCGTTTTCATTAGCAGGCGCCTTTTTCACAGACTGGAAAGCGCGCTCGACAACGATAGAGATCCCGCTGACGTACTCGCGGAAATCAAGGACCTGGTGTTGAAAAATCGGAAGAGGCGGCAGGCAGATGACTGACATTAACATCACCCCCCTACCCCCCGACCCGCCGATAGTACTCGGTTCAGCAGACTTCAATCTTCTGCCTGCGTTTCTGCAACGATTTGACCGGGAACAGACTAGAAGAGCCTATGCAAGCGATTTGTCGATATTTTTCGGAACCGATTCGATAGATATCGAACTCGCCCGCAGAGCCACGTTCCTGCATGTCAATGAGTACATTGCGCAGCTTGAGGATCGCGGTCACAAGCCGTCCACGATTAAGCGAAAAGTGGCTGCAATACGTGGCTTCTTTTCGTGGCTTGAAGCCCTCGACCTGATCGATAAGAATCCTGCCAGACGCGAACTTCTGCGGCGTATTAGAAGGGTGAACCCCATGGACAGGGCCGTGCTTTTTCTGTCTACCGAACAGGCTTTTTCGCTCATTGAAGCCGCCCTGAACGGGGGGAAATCCTCCATCAGAGACGCCACCCTCATCAAAACCATGCTGCACTGCGTGCTGCGGCGATCCGAGGCTGCCGCCATGAACGTAGATCATATCCGTCCACTGGGAAGGTACTGGATCCTGGACCTCCCCAGCACGAAGGCAGGCGCCGAACAATACGTGAAAATTCCGGCGCACGTAGTGGATGACATTGAGGACCATAAGGCTCACTATGGAATTACCTCGGGACCTCTGTGGCGCTCGCTAAGCAATAACAGCCGGGGTCTGCGTCTTTCCACGCACGCCATTTACAAAATCGTCAAAATCGCAGCCCGTAGAGCAGCGCTTGCGGATATCGGTGCCCACACTCTTCGGCACACGGGCTGTACGCTCGCCATCGAGGCCGGAGCATCGCTGCAGCAGGTTCAGACTCATGCCCGACACAAGAGTATCGAGACGACGATGGTGTATATCCATCAGCGGGATCGCCTCAGAGACAGCGCGGCCGATTACATCCACATAAGTACAGATAATCCTGATTCTTGAGGTGTTCTGACGTGTCAGACGATTCCGTGGCTCCTATTCCCATCATTTCCGGACCGACGGCCGTCGGTAAGACAGCGGTGACCATCCATCTCGCGCGGCGACTCAGCGCAGAAATCATCTCGGCCGATAGCCGACAGGTCTTTCGCCTGATCGATATCGGAACGGCGAAGCCGACCCGCGCGGACAGGGCCCGCGTGCCCCATCATTTCATCGACGAACTGGATCTGGACGAATCGTTTTCAGCCGGCGTTTTTGCGAGTTCAGCGGAAGACCGGATATCCCAGGTTCTTTCGCGTGGTCGTCTGCCGATCGTCACGGGTGGATCAATGCTGTATCTGCATGCCCTCATCGCCGGTCTGGCAGATATCCCGAAGGTAAGACCCGAGATCAGGTCCCGCCTTAACGAGCGCCTTCGAAATGAAGGTCCGCTCTCGCTATATGAGGAGCTGGTCTCGGTGGACCCTGATTTTGCGGGCACCCTAGATCCGTCTAAATCTCAACGCATCATCCGGGGACTGGAAGTATTCTACGGAACCAATGAGCCACTCTCTGCACATTTCAACACCAATCGCAAACCGCGATTCAAGTACTCTATTTACATCCTCACTCGAGATCGTAAGAAGCTGTACGCTGATATCGATCAAAGAGTCCTGGATATGGTTGCCCGAGGCTTTCTCGATGAAGTTCGCCGTGTTCGCGAGTCAGGTTATGGAAAGGCATGTAACGCATTGCACACCATAGGATATAAGGAGGCTTTCGCGCATCTCAAAGGTGAATCATCGGTCAACGACGGGTCGGACATACAGGAACGCTCGATCCCCTGGCCGAAGGGCTGTTGATAGTTTGCATAGGCAAAGCCACTAAAGTAGTACAATTTCTCTGCGGACTGGACAAGACATACGAGGGAGAGATCACTCTGGGCAGGACCTCTGTAACATATGACTCGGAAGGAGTCGACGAAGACTCATTGGCCCTGGCGTCCGACTTCAGTCGAGAGCAAATTGAAGAAGTGCTTCGGCAATTCACCGGCAAGTTGATACAGAATGTTCCTGCCTATTCGGCCATTAAAGTCGACGGCAAGAGACTCTACAAGATGGCCCGCCGCGGACTGGGCCTGCCCAGGGGCTAGGCGGGCGGCAAGCCGCCCTAAGCGTCCGAGGGTGGCTGGCGCTCGGTGGCCATTTCAATCGTGATGTCTGATGGGCGCAACCACACGGTCGAACAA
>JACZYK010000194.1 GCA_022571135.1 Bacteroidota bacterium | reverse complement strand
ATCGTACAGTACGGGAGATCGCTTCGGGATACCCACCCGCATGGCAGAATTCCATTCTCAGAGGTCATATCGCTGTCGAGCAATGTCGGCGTGTCACTCGTTGCCGAACGCCTCGATCCGGGTTCCTTCTATCAGTACGCGAGGAATCTTGGATTCGGCCACATGACGGGGATCGATCTCCCCGGTGAAGTGTCGGGACGCCTCAAGAAACCATCGACGTGGTCCAGGCCGTCGCTGTCTGCGATGAGTCGGGGTTATGAAATCGAGGCATCGCCTCTACAGGTGCTCGTTGCCTACAGCGCGCTCGCAAACGGCGGAGTCCTGGTCCGCCCGTACTTAGTATCGGAGAGACGCGACGTTACCGGTAGAACAACCTGGCGAGTCCGGAAGGATTCAGTTAGAAGGGCATTCCGCCGGGAAACGGTCGAGACACTTATGCCTGCGTTCGAGGCGGTGGTGAATGAGGGCACTGCGACGACAGCGCGCATCGATGGACTCAGAATAGCCGGAAAGACGGGTACTGCCCAGAAGGTTAAGAACGGCAGATACGCCGCCGGAGCCTACCGGGCGACGTTCGTGGGATTTTTTCCCGTAGAAGATCCTCAGGTGGCCATGATCGTGGTCATGGACGAGCCGAAGTCCAGCATCTATGGTGGTACTGTTTCGGCACCCGTCTTCAGGCGCACAGCCATAAGATGGCTGGCTACATTGCCCTCCCTGGCTGCGCGGTTCCGGGCGGTTGACGAGGAGGCAGGTGACGCTCCGGCTCTCGGCCCGGACGTATCCGGTCCTCCCGCGGCGGTGGCCGGCCGAAGTCTCGAGTCGCCGGGACTCAGAACGTGGTCGGGTCGGCAGATCAAGGACTCAGACGACGCATCGAGGATGCCCGACTTGAGAGGGTTCGGAAGCCGGGCGGCATCCTACGTTCTCGCCTCACGCGGCGTTCGGGTTCGGTTTGAAGGCCAGGGAAAGGTTGTCTCTCAATGGCCCGAGGCCGGAGCCGATTTACCCGCGGAAGCGGTGCTCCGGTGCCGATAGACTATTAAAAATGAAAAACCCGGTTGGAAACATAGAGGAATTCAATTTCGATGAAGCGGCTTTCCATACTAGTAGACAGACTGAAAGCCGAGGGAATCCTCGAGGCCTATTTGCCGGGGCGGACGGAAAAATTCGACCGAATGGTTTTCGATAGCCGGGAGGTCGGGCCGAACGACTGCTATGTCGCGATACGCGGCACGAAAGCAGACGGTCACATGTTCATTGACAAGGCTGTTAAAAACGGAGCCATCGCGATCGTGTGCGAGGTGGTGCCGGTGCACTCCGGGGGAGCTTACACCGGCACCGCCTTCGTACACGTGAAGCACTCGAGAAAAGCGCTGACATCTGCGGCGTCTCTGCTGGCCGGAGATCCTGGACGCGAGCTGACGATGGTGGGAACCACGGGTACCAACGGTAAATCAACAACGGCTTCGCTCGTCCGGCATGTCCTCGAAACGGATGGGATCAAAACAGGATTCATAGGCACGACCCATTACTCGGACGGATCAAACGAGTACTCAGCCACGCACACGACGCCTTCTCCGGTTTTGCTTTACAACTTACTGGATAAGATGCAACGCTCGGGTTGCGGAGCGTGCTCGATGGAGGTCTCGTCCCATGCCCTCGACCAGTATCGTGTTCGCATCCAGGATTTTGACGTGGGCGTTTTCACGAACCTGACGCGTGAGCATCTGGATTATCATGGGACGGAGGAGGCCTATCTCCGCGCCAAGAAGCGCCTGTTCGACGGCTTGCGGCCTGACGCCGTCGCCGTCGTGAATGCGGACGATCCGTCGACGGCAGAAATAGTCGCCGAATCGAAAGCGCGTGTCATTTCATACGGATGCAATCCCGAAGCCGACGTACGGACAGAGATTCTGGATGATGCGATAACGGGACTTCAAATGAGATTGGATGGCACGATATGCAGTTTCAACCTGGTCGGGCGATTCAACGCATGGAATATCGCAGCTGCGTACGCCGCCGGGATCGGGTTGGAAATTTCCGGATCCAGGGTTCTCGATGCGCTCACTAAAGCCGCGCCCATACCAGGGAGATTTGAACTTCTGCGCGGCCGGAGTGGAAAGAGCATCATCGTGGACTACGCCCACACTCCGGATGCGCTGCAGAACGTGCTCAGGGCAGCCGCTCACATCAAACAGCGTGACGCGTTGCTCTGGTGCGTCTTCGGCTGCGGAGGAGACAGAGATCGTGGTAAGCGGGCCGCGATGGGCCGGATCGCCGAAGAACTGGCCGACCACGTGATCGTGACCAGCGATAATCCCCGCACCGAAGATCCGGAAAGGATTCTCCGAGACATCAGGCGAGGTATGAAATTTCCCGACAGGGCTTTCTGGATTGCCGATCGCCGGGAAGCCATCAGAACGGCATCGGAACAATCAAAAGCTGGAGATATGGTGCTCATCACCGGAAAGGGACATGAGACTTATCAAGTGATCGGAACCGAGAATCTGCCTTTCGACGACCGGGCTGAAGTGCGATGCGCGTTCGGCTCGGAGGCGACGACCGGACCGGAATCAGCAAAAAGAATGAGGCCCGTTAACGCTACCTGAAAGCGCCCTGTTTACAGGCGCTAACACTGCTCTGAACGACCCACATGCTCTACTATTTAATCGAATATCTGGAAAAGGTTTATCAACCCCCTGGATTTCAGATCATCCAGTTCCAGACGGTCCGTGCGGGACTGGCGGCGATCACCTCTCTCGCCATCTCGCTCTTCATAGGGCGTACGATTATCAGGTGGCTTGCGAAAAAGCAAATAGGAGAACGGGTTCGGGACGGAATTACGGCGGGAGCGATTGATCATTCGCACAAGAGCGGAACGCCTACCATGGGTGGCCTCATCATTCTGCTCTCGGTATTGGGTTCTACGCTGCTCTGGGGTGCGATCGCAGAAGTATACGTCTGGCTCATTCTGTTGGCCACGGCGTGGATGGGCGCATTCGGATTTGTGGACGACTACATAAAGGTCGTGAAGCGTAACAAGAGTGGGCTCCCGGCGAGAATCAAACTGACCGGTCAGATTTCGCTCGGACTGATCGTAGGCTCAGTACTCTATTTCCACCCTCAGTTCAGCGACATCCACACGCTCACATACCTCCCCTTCGTGAAGGACGAAACGCTCGACTACGACTTTCTGCAGTACGTCTTCACGGGGATCGATCTGGGATGGATGATTTATATCCCCATCGTGATTTTCGTCGTTACGGCGCTTTCCAATGCGGTGAATCTGACGGATGGCCTGGATGGCCTGGCCGCCGGCGTGACCGGGATCGTGGCGGTGGGTCTGATGGCATTCTGCTATATCGCCGGTAATGCGGTCTTCTCCGAATTTCTCAACGAAATGATGTTACCCGGAGCGGGGGAGTTGACGGTTTTTGCGTCGGCCCTCGCAGCCTCCTGCTTCGGATTCCTCTGGTACAACGGTTATCCGGCGACTGTCTTCATGGGAGATACGGGAGCGCTGTCTCTCGGTGCAGCCGTCGGAACGCTGACGCTGATGGTTCGAAAGGAGCTGCTGCTTCCGGTTTTGTGCGCCGTCTTTTTCTGGGAATCGATATCGGTGATCGTTCAGACGACCTGGTTCCGATACACGCGTAAAAAAACCGGTACGGGTCGGCGAGTTTTCAGAATGGCGCCGATCCACCACCATTACGAGGCCGGTGGCACACACGAAAATAAAATCGTGGTTCGCTTCTGGATCATCACTGCCATCACGGTTATCGCCGCGTTACTCGTTCTCCGCATTCGGTAGAGAAGGACAGATTAAAGAATGAGCCCTCAAACGACTCCCATATTGCTCGCAGGACAACGCGTTACGGTTGTAGGCGCCGGCCGCAGCGGACTGGCTGCGTCTCGGCTGTTGAGCCGCGCCGGGTTCATCGTCTTTTTGACCGAAATAGGCCAGCTGAGTTCGGAGGCGGGACACGTACTTCGAGCCGCAAGAGTAGGATTTGAGGTCGGAGGCCACACGGCCCGTGCACTGGAGACGGACTTTGTGGTGACCAGCCCAGGCGTTCCATCTTCGAGCCCGCTCCTTCGGCAAGCCATGGAGAGTGGTATACCCGTGTATTCGGAGATCGAGGCTGCTTTCTGGTTCTGCAGGTCGCCCGTCGTCGCCATCACCGGATCAAACGGAAAGACGACCACGACGGCGCTTATCGGGCACATTTTCAGAAGCTCCGGAAGAAAGACATGGGTTGCCGGAAACATAGGACATCCTTTCTCCGACGTCGTCGAAAAAGCCGGCTCCAAAGACTTGATCATACTCGAGATTTCCAGCTTCCAACTCGATTACATCGACCTGTTCAGGCCTGACGTGAGCGTGCTGCTAAATATTACGCCCGACCATCTGGATCGGTACGGAAACAGTATCGATGCCTATGCCGGGAGCAAATTCCGAATAGCGGAAAACCAGAAAAATAACGATGCGCTCGTCTACAACATGGACGATTACCGGATTAGCTCCTGGGCAGGCAGGATGCACTCCGAAGACGGGCCGACCCGGTACGGATTTACGCTGAAAGAGAACGATAGGGCGTCGGGTTTCATTCTTGACGATTCCCTGATACTTAGAACTGATGCAAACGAAGAGGTGCTCATGAAGATGGACGAATTGGCCCTTCCCGGCCGACACAACGTGTACAACTCTCTGGCGGCGGCCGTGGCTGCTCGAGTGAAGGAGGTCCGAAGCGATATCGTGCGCGAGAGTCTGGCGAGTTTCGAAGGCGTTCCTCACCGCCTCGAATTCGTACGCGAGGTCGACTGTGTCCAGTACGTCAACGACTCGAAAGCCACGAATGTAAACGCGCTCTGGTACGCGCTGCAGAGCTTCAGTTGCCCGATCGTGCTCATCGCAGGCGGTCGAGACAAAGGGAATGATTATGAATCGCTCAAACCGCTGGTGTCCGAACGCGTTCGGGTTCTGATCGCGATCGGCGAAAGCGCACGGGTTATAGACGAAGCGCTGGGTCCCTGCGTCGATCAGCTGGTAGCTGCGGATAGCATGGCCGATGCGGTTCGATACGCCTCCTTACTGGCCAGGGAGGGGGAAGCCGTTCTGCTGAGTCCGGCCTGTGCATCTTTCGACATGTTCCGAAACTACGAGGAGCGCGGAGACGCCTTCAAGCAACTTGTCTCAAATCTTTGACGCGATGAAGGTTCTGACACTACGGACTGGTGGGGCACGACCCGTTGACAAATTCGTGCTTTGGTCTGTGATGGTCCTGGCGGCGGTAGGCGTCGTGGCTGTCTACAGTGCGATATCGTTTCTGGCGATAACAAAATCAGGCGGCAATACAGAGCGATTTCTATTCAACCACGTGCTTCGCGTCGTCCTTGCGCTGGCCGTTATGGGCGCCTTCAGCATGATCGACTATCACGTTATTGCACGATTCAGCAGGATCGCATTAATCGGCTCCATTGGACTGCTGTTCGTCGTCGAAGTGTTTGGTGTGGTTTCGGGAGGAGCAGCGAGATGGCTACGATTCGGGACCATGGGATTTCAACCCTCGGATCTGGCGAAGGTCGCGCTGACGGTCTATATCGCAGTCCTTCTCGCACGAAAACAACTCTACATCA
>JACZYK010000193.1 GCA_022571135.1 Bacteroidota bacterium | reverse complement strand
CTCCAGGCCGACGAGCACCGTGTCCAGCCCCGCCTTGGCCCACTTTTCAAATTTCCGGGGGTTGCGTACCACGTTGTCGGCCCGGACTTGCATCCAGTACCTGTGGCCCATGTTGAGCTCCACGAGCCTATCGGCGAGCTGACCCTCTGTATTCATGTAGGCGTGGGCCATGGCTTCTACCGTCTCCTTGGAGACGAGGATGTTGCCCTGCGCCGTGAACCCATAACCCGTCAGCACGGTGCCGACATTATCCTGCTCCGGACCTGCGGCCGTGACGCTGCCGTCGCGCTGCCCGATTCTCGCTCCCCGCCAGTCGAACGCCTCCAGGCCTGTCCATGTCGCAGCATTTCCATCTGCATCCACGATTCCGACCTGACGCGACTGACGACCCTCGTCTCCGCGAAGCACAATACGGAGGGCTTCTTCGGCCGTGGCCCCGTATTCCATGAGTTCCAGCCCCTTGATGCCATAGTCAAGCTCGACGAAACTCTGTGTGGCCACCGCTCCGACTCCCGCTTTAGCCCATGGAACAACGGGGCGAAGATTCGGAAATTTCGACTGGACGACGACGCCCAGGTCTCCGTTTTCCGGATCGAAGGCGACCATCGAAAACGTAGACACGAGTGGATCTTCTTCCGATGACGCATGACGCGTTGCTGCGAGGACGGCGATAAAGACCAGAAGCGAGAAAAGAAAGAGAGCGTTACGCATGATTTTCCTTGTGGGATTGATATGCTGGATTTTCTCGACAGGACAAGGTCCGTAACCGAGCTGACAGACTCAAGAAGTTAGGGACAATCCCTGTCCTAGAACCATCGAGTTCAACAGGAGCGAGGGCATCCCGACAGATACGGGCACGATCTGCGCCCTTTTTTTGCACCAGCCTCGCCCGGAATCCAATCGCAAGTACTCCGTGAAACCCCGGATAGACATGAGCGCCTCGTCAAGCCGTCCATGAAGGACCAGGTCGGTAACCGGATACGTGAGCATGCCGTTTTCAATCGCCGTTCCACTCAACGCGTACAACTCAAACGATCCTTTCCTCGAATCTATGAATCCACGGAAAAGGCATCAGTAACCATAAATGGAGAGCTCGTCTCGCCTCATGTAGAGCGAGAGCACGATGGCCATCAATGCGGTATTAGCCAAAAGCGCAGAGCCGCCATACGAAAGCAGCGGAAGCGGTATACCGATGACCGGCAGGATGGCAGTCGCCATGCCGACATTGATGAAAATGTGGATCAGGTATACTCCGACCGCACCGGAGGCGATCATAACACCGAACGGATGTTTCATCCGAGATCCGAGTACGGTGAGGCGAACGAGAAGCCCGAGAAAGAGTAGCATCACAAAAAGGGATCCGAAGAAACCGAATTCCTCTCCGATCACACTGAACACGAAATCGGTCGACTGTTCGGGCACGTAATTACCCTGCGTCTGAGTGCCCTGCATAAAACCTTTGCCGAACCAGCTCCCGGAACCGATCGCTGCCATCGACTGAACCTGATGAAATCCTGCGTTGTCTCGATACTGCAGGGCTCCGGGGTCCGTGAATGACAGTATGCGGGCAATCTGGTAGGGCTGAAGTATTCGCGTTAGCGCGAGCGACGCTACGAGAACCGTTCCGCCCGAAAAAAGACCGGCCAGTGACGTAAGTTTTCGATCTCTCGTTCTCAAATACATGAAAGCGGTAAAAAGAACTGCAAAAGCTATAGCGCCCGGCCGGTAGACGATCGCCAGGTACGCTGCAAGAGCAGGTGCAATCATGATCATGAGTAAATCCAACTCTAGGCCTGACCAGAACAGGGCGATCGGTATCAACGCGAAAAACACGAGCGCCGTACCCGCATCATTCTGAAGGAGGATGAGCAGAGCCGGAAGCAGGATCATAGCAACGACCAGCAGGGCGAACTGGATGCCCATACTCTTGGGACGCCGGATCCCGACGAGCTGTGCAACGCCCAGTACGGTGCCCACTTTGGCCATCTCGGATACCTGAAGTTGGATGGGTCCGAACATCAACCAGGATTTCGCACCGTTGATTTCGCGCCCGAATAGAAGCACCGCGATTAGTAACAGGATGGTTCCTATGTATATGGGAAATGCACTGACCTGGTAAAACCGAACGGGCAGCAAAAGCGCAACAATGAGAACGGCTCCCGAGACAGCGAGCCATACCAGCTGACGGTCGAAGTTGCGGCGAACACCCGATAACAGTAACTCTGCCGCCGGTCCGTGCGTCGTGGAGTATATGGCAACCAATCCGACGCCCGCGAGCGTCGCCCAGAGCAGGATACTCAAGAAATCGAGATTGTTATACCAGTTGCGCATTAATCGCTTGAAATGAGTGGAAATATCTACTTCGCTATCGGTCTAAGGTTCATTGAACTGCATTTTCAGGAGGTATTCCACATGAATGCCCGCACATCTAACTAAGATGTGGATCTGAGTAAGATGACCGCCGAAGATCGGAATCGACTATGCTTCCGCCGCTGATGGGTCTGTCACGCGTGCGTCACGGCGACGCGTCGCGTGTGGACGTCTCATCGCCCGAAGGTAGCGGTCCGCTGGCGGTGTCCAGAACCTGTTGAAAGAGCCAGTTTCGCGTCGGTGATATGGTGCCGGTGAGGTACTTTTCGGCCAGGAAACTGGCGATTGGGCCGGCAGACATTGATCCGAATCCGGCATTTTCCACCATAACCGCGATGGCAATCCGTGGATTGTCGAAAGGAGCGAACAACACGTAGACGGCGTCGTCATCGCCCCTGCTGTTCTGAACGGTGCCCGTCTTCCCTGCGCTGGAAACGTTCGGAATCTGGAGCCAGGGGCTCGTCTCCTCGACGACCTCTCTTAAGGCGTTCCGGACGATCTCCATGAAACGCGGATTGAGATCTAGGTTTACGGGCTCCGGAATATCCGGATAGACGATTTCTCCGGTATCGGGATGGTAAGCCCGGCGAAGGAGGTGAGGCGTAGGCAGTACGCCTCCATTACCAAGGGCCGCTATGTAGCGCGCGAGTTGTAGCGGCGTCACTCCCATGTCGCCCTGGCCGATTCCGAGATTCATCGGTGTACCCACGGTCCAGCCCCCGGGATTGACCCGGTTGAAGTATGCCGAGTCCGGAATCAGTCCGGCGTCCTGCTCCCCGATATCCACTTCTGAACGCTCCCCGAAGCCGAACCTGTTTGCAAATCGGCTGAACGTATTGACGTCGATCCGCCTCATCATCTCGAAGAAAAACGTGTTGCAGGACTCACGAATGGCCTGCTGTACGGCGATCGTACCATGAACGTGCATGCACTTGAATATCCGGCCTTGTCCGATGGGGTGATATCCCGGACAGGTCACGGTCGACGAAGGCGTGATAACCCCGCTCTCCAAGGCGAGCAACGCGATGAAAGGCTTGAATGTGGAGCCCGGCGGAAGCATGCTCATCGATGCCCGGTTAAACAGCGGCTTTTCTTCGCTTTCTCGGAGAAATCGCCATGCCTCGGGCGAAACAGCTCGCGTGAACGTCTCCAGATCGTAATCCGGAGCGCTGAGGAAAGTGATGATTTCGCCCGTAGAGGGTTCCAGTGCGACAACCGCCCCTCTCTTGTTCACGAAAAGCGATTCGGCGAGGGCCTGGACCTCACTATCCAGCGTCAGTTCGAGGTTGAATCCACTTATTGGAGCGATATCCTCGGCTTCGTTCAGGTAGGATTCGATCACCTGTCCGCGCGAGTTCACCAGGTTGAATTCGCTCCCGAGCGAGCCCCGAATGCGTCGCTCATAGTTGCGCTCGAGTCCCGTCTGTCCGATTAAATCCCCCGGTCTGTATCCTTCGGCCCGCCTGGTTTTAAGGTCCGATCGAGAGATTTGCCGGATGAAACCCAGTGCATGGGCCGCACGCGCCGACGTCATATATAGTCTTTTCTGGTCGACCTCATAAGACACCCCTGGAAGCAAATGATGGTTTTCCATCACGCGACTCAACACGTCGAAGGAAACGCCTCGTTCTATCCAGCTGGGCCTGAACGAATTCCAGTTCCTGGCTTCCTGATACCGGTTCGCGACCAGAGAGTCGGGCAGATTCAACAGCGTGGCGAGGAACGAAATATTCGCCTCGTCGAAATACCTGGGCGTAACGAGCACCGTGTAGGCTAGCTCGTTATCTACCATCAGAACGCCGTTTCGATCATAGAAGGCGCCACGCGCGGGCAGTATTCTGCGCTCCCGAATGGCGTTGTTGCGTGACTCGCCCGTATAGGTAGACGTGTCTAGAATCTGAATTTTCCCAAGACGAAGAGTGAGTATTCCCAGGACGGCACAGATCAGAATTACGAAGATCCGCGTTCTAGTTCTGTTTTCTTCCATTGTATGTCCGCTCAGGAGTACACGGTTGGCGGCGGGTGTCTACCGGCTAGGACCGATCTGACTGAATATCGGCAATGAATAATGAACCCGCGAACCACTCACCCCCGGCATCCTTCCACTTAGTGTCCGCGCTGAGCGATTGAAACAATTCAATCCGGAATCCGGCTCAGAATTTGCGACTCTTGACTGCCGAGAGTTTATTATCGGCAACCGGAGCCGCCGAGTTCCGTTACAGTTTCGCCGGTTTCGACACAAACGGGTGAAAGTTTGTAGGGTTTCTTGGGTTGCCCGGGATCTCCTGCAGGCCCGTAAACTGCCCAGATCCAGGCTGCGCGACCCTCTTTAGAGATTAAGGTCGAAGAGATATGAATTTATTCTTCCGTCAATCGAAGCCCCGTTCCGGGGCGAGAGTCGTAGGCGTACTGCTGGCGCTTGTCATCGGAACCGCTCTTGTTCCAATTGCCGCTTCGGCCCAGTCCTATTTCGGCCGAAACAAGGTGCAGTACGACAATTTCGATTTTCACAAGTTCGATACGGAGCACTTCACGTTTTATCTGTACCCGGAAGAACAGGAGGCCGTGGAAGATGCTTCGCGAATGGCCGAGCGCTGGTATCAGCGTCACTCGCGTACGTTTCTTCGGGAGTTTTACGAGCGCAAACCGATCATCTTTTACGCCAACGACGCGGACTTCCAGCAGACCAATACCGTCGGAGGCTCGATAGGGCAGGGAACCGGCGGCGTTACCGAATCTCTCAAAGAGCGGGTGATCATGCCGCTGACCGGCAGCTACCGGGAAACCAATCACGTGCTCGGGCACGAACTCGTACACTCGTTTCAATACGACATTGCGCTCTCGCGAACGGACTCGACCCGGTTTGCGATGCACTTGCTACCGCTGTGGCTCATCGAGGGAATGGCTGAATATTTTTCCGTCGGACGGAACGATCCACACACTGCGATGTGGTTGCGCGATGCAGCGCTCAGAGACGACTTGCCGACGATTGAGACCATCACGCGCGACATGCGCTACTTTCCATACCGTTACGGCCAGGCTTATATGGCCTATATCGGCGGCAAATACGGCGACGCCGCCGTCGCCAGTCTTTATAAGATGGGGGGCCGAACGGGCGTGGACTCGGCGTTTGTCTACACGCTCGGCATCACCGCCGACTCCCTCTCGAATGAGTGGATTGCGGCCGTCAAAGAGGCCTATCTGCCATTGACCGAAAACCGCACACCGGCCGAAGAGGCGGGCCGCAGGGTTCTGGCCAGGGATATCGACGCCGGCGATATGAACATTTCGCCCGTCGTCAGTCC
>JACZYK010000192.1 GCA_022571135.1 Bacteroidota bacterium | reverse complement strand
TCTCTCGGTGTAGGACTTGATTTCATGATCAATGATAACACCTCGTTCTTCGTGGAGCATGGCGCCCATGTGACGTTTTCGGATGACAAGGCCGATGGCTATGACGGAAACGGATTCGGTGGATTCGACTTCCTCGGCAGAACAGCCGCTGGATTAAAGTTCAATCTCACCCGTTTTGTCCCGGTTGTGGTCGAGAGTGTAGTCTGTCCCGCCGAGGCTATCGAGACCGGTACACCGATCACTTTCTCTAGTGCCGTCAATGACAACGCCACGCAGCCCGTCGTCGCCACGTGGGACTTCGGTGACGGAGCGAGGGCTTCGGGTCTTACCGCGACCCATACTTTCTCGACGGCCGGGACATACGACGTGACGCTCACGGCCACAAACGGTCAGGGCAAGGGCCGGGACCTTCGGACGTGTCCCGTAACGGTCAACGAGGCCTGTCAGGCGGTATCGATCGTATCCATGCGCTCGTCCAGCATGGATCCGGACACCGAGACGGAGACGGACTTCTCGGCGAACATTGCCGGAACCCCGGAAGTCAGCTACAGCTGGGACTTCGGTGACGGCTCGACGTCGAGCGCTTCGAGCCCGACCCATACCTACAGCACGGCAGGAGCCTATGCCGTTACGCTCGAAGTCACGAACTGCGGAGGAACCGTCAGTCGCACGATGACGATCACGGTCGATCCGTACGAGGCTGCAATCTGTAGAGAGGTCACCGAGATGAACGCGGCTTTCTTCGGCCGCAACTCTTCCATTCTGACAACGGAGGCGCGCGAGGCGCTCCGGGAGAATCTTGAGATCCTGCTCGAGTGCCCGAACCTGAATGCCAGACTCGAGGGATGGGCCGCGCCGGGCGAGCGCAGGGCCCAGGAACTCTCAGAGGACCGGACCAGAGCCGTCGAGCAGTTCTACGTGGACAACGGCGTTGCGGCCAGTCGACTGGTAAGCGCCGGAATGGGCCGCGCCTCGGGCACGAGCAAGAAAGAAGGATCTGCCGGATACCGCAGAGTGGACACGATCCCGGTGCGCTGATCGATCTTTTTTCCGGACGAATTGAAGGGCGGGTTCGCGAAAGCGGATCCGCCCTTTTCTCGCTGCTGCAGCGCCAGGGTGTGTTAAAACAGGAGGTCGATCAGCTTACTCAGCGGCCAGATCATAAGAAAAGCCATTAGCCACGCCACCCACTTTCGCGATGTCGAGAGTTCAGGAAACTCGTAGCCGCAGTACGGACAGACTAGTTCCTCACGATCCGAGTACAACGCACACGAAGGACATTCTATCTGTTTATTGGCTGACATTCGGACTATTTCGTTGCTGCGGCCATCATGCGGGCCGCAATCGCGGCCGCGCCGAATTTCGTGATTAACGGTTAAGACGTTTTATTCTGAACGATGGTCATCGGTTTCAGTTGTCGAGTTCATAGGCCATGCTCAGCCAGCGTCGTACATCCTCGTCCACCTCTGAAATGTCTGAAATCGGAATCCGGTGGGTAATACGATCTCCTTTCTGTTGCTCACCGTTGATTCGGGGGTTATTGATTACTCGACCCGGGTAACGGAAAGAATCACTATTGCCGGATTGAGCGCCTGGACTTCCGCCGGCTGTATCTGGATAGTCCTGACTACATCCATGCCCGAAATCACCCGACCAAATACCGCGAATCCCTGTCCGTCAGGATTTCTCTTTCCTCCGAAATCCAGTTCCGGCTGGTCGCCGATACAGAAGAAGAAGGAATGAATGGCCGTATCGGGTTCGCCTCGGGCCATGGAGATGGCTCCGTCTACGTGAAGGAGTCCAGTCTCGGTCGTTCTCTCCAACGGAATCTCATCCAAAAACTGGTCCTGATATTCTGTACTGGCTCCTGCCTGAATGACGGCAATCCGGATGGAGTCGTCGGGTTGGTTGTCGGCATGAACGGTTCTGAAGAATGAACCGCCTTCGTAGAACCCGCTGTCCACGTATTTGAGGAAGTTCTCGGCCGTCATGGGTGCTCGGTCGGTGTCAATACCCACCCGGATTTCTCCGAGTGACGTCTGGACGAGCACGGTAACCGGATACTCTTGAGCACCGCAACCGAAAAACAGGATCGTGCTCAGGGCGCCACAGAAGAACAGACTGAGAGCTTTCATCTTCACGTTTGATTGGTGGGTAGTATAGCTTGTTCGAGAATCATTCGTTCGCCTCGAGACCGTCTGCGAAGAGCGCAATGAGGTCCCTTCCCTGTACGATCATCTCAAACCTTGGCGGCCAGTTCGTCGAGTAGCGCCTCTTTTTCGTCATTCCCGAGCTTGTCGATGGCATTCTCTTCCTTCATTTCGTCTTTGTGACGGCGCGCCGTATTCGCTGTTCGGTCCAGCCAGTCAAGAAAGAAGGAGGCTGCCATCGCCGCGGCAATCGAATAAATAACGGCGCGTATAAAACGGATCATTTCGAACCTCCGGGCAAATCCATGGGTATCAACATACGCACGTGAGTCTTATCGAAAAAGGTCGTAACGGGCTTCCTCGACTTCGATCACATGCGTCCTACCCGATCGGGAAGCACAAATTGCAATTCAACGAATATTTTTATTTATTCGGTGCCCGGTACGCCCATCAAGAGCGATCCACCATTCCGAAAAGATGCGATGAAAAGAACTCTGCTCGAACTGATCGCAGTCGTCATTCTGATGCTGCTCACCTCAACCGCTTCGGCCCAGTGGACCCCGGAGAAACCGGGAAGCGACAACATCAAGGTTCTCGGACACATCCCACTCGGTCCCATCCTCAGCGTGGCCGACGTCGATCTGGAGCAGGAAATGAGCCGGCCTTACGCCTATGTCTCGCGCATGGTCTACGGATGGGAAGGGCCCAAGGGAACCGATATCATCGACATCTCGGATCCCACCGATCCCCGCGTCCTGTACCGGTGGCGGATCGAGAACCAGGACCTCCATCTCCCGCGGGGTGGAATGGACGTCAAACATTTCAAATGGCGTGACCGCTACTATGTGGCCCAGTCGACCCAGTTCGGGCAGGGCGGTCCGGACGCGGATCTGGGCGCCGTGATTCTGGACGTGACGGGCCTGCCGGATCCGTCGACGGTCCACGAAGTAGCCCGAATCCGCGCTCCTGAGACGCCCGGAGGCTTCCATAACATTTTTATCTATAAACACTCCAACGGGCGGGTATATCTTCTCTCGACCATTTCAGGTCCGGGAGCCAACATTTACGACCTGGGCCTCGTGGTCGAGGGCGACGTCGAGAACGCGCTCGTAGGAAATATTCCGGTTCCTGGTGCCGCCGGATCGCGCCTTACGTATCATGATTTTTATGCCGGCTATCACCCGGAAACGGACCAGGATCGGTTCTACGGGGGCGGAACCGGCGGATATTACGTTTTCAATTTCACGGACATCGAGAATCCGGAATTGCTGGTCTCGCTGACCGGCATCAGAGGCGTACGCCGTGGTCATACGTTTACGCCTACTTCGGACGGCCGCTATGTCATCGCGGAGACGGAATATCAGTATGCGCCGCTCAGAATATTCGACCTCAAGCCCGCACTCGATGGGCAGGTGACCAATATTTCCCGTCCCATCAGCGCATGGACAGCCGACTGGAAGCACCTGGTGCATAATCACGAAGTGCGCTATCCGTATGTTTTCGTATCCGGATATTTGGACGGTCTCCAGGTTTTCAGCCTGAAAGATCCTGAGAACCCGACGACGGTCGGTTATTACGACACATTCCTCGGCTCGCCGTTCGAAGGACGTCCCGCCATGTTCAACGGGGCATTTGGAGTCGACGTGCGTAACGCGGACGGCTTGATCGTCATAAGCGATATGAACACCGGATTCTGGACATTTCGGATGGAAGGATTCAATGGCTGGAACGGTGAAGACTGGGGTGTACCGGACGTATCCAGTGCCCAGAAATGGGATGAAGGGCCTCGGGGGGGACGCACTAAGCAAAAAGGGCGCTAAGGATCCCTTGTGCGGCGAAGAAGAGAATCACAATGGGCCTGTTAACGATATGTGAAAGGGTCCTGTAGCCGCCTGTAACCAGACGAATCATGCGTGTCAGCACATTCTCCGGATTCGGCGCACTAGCCGCCGCGCTGCTTTTCATCGGCGGATGGACCGTCGTGTCCGGGCCCGATCATGTGCGGCCCGAGCCCGGTGAATGCCTCACGGGCTTCGACGAGCCCGATCCGCCCGTCTACTACGCCATCGACCTCGTCACCACCAAACGGGTGCCGCGAACGCGGCGAGCCACCGGAGTCGGCAACCTCACTTATGCAGCCTCCCCGTTTGGCGTCGCGATTTCCAGATCCGGTACGTATGTCTATATCCTCGATATTGCCATCGAAGGGATGAGCCCGGCGCGCTCCGGCGTTTATGTCGCATGGGTGACCACTCCGAGCCTCGACCAGATCAGGCGCGTCGGTGTCCTCGACGAGCACATGCATATCCGGACCCGCGTCGACTGGAACCAATTCCTGGTCGTCATTACCCTCGAGCCGTCTGCCGATGAACTCGGCGATACGTGGTCCGGACCGATCGTAATGAGAGGCGTTTCCCGAAGCGGTCTCATGCACACGATGGCGGGGCACGGGCCGTTCCAGGCCGAGCCCTGCGCTGTTTTCGGTTACAGATAATCCGTTTCTTCCATCCTCACTTCCGTATTTCTGAGGTCGCCATGCTCGTGCTCACTCTCTTACTGTTTCTGGGTGGGGGTCTGACAAATTTATCGGTCTTAGCCCAGGATCCCCCAATGCAGCACGGGCGCATGATGCGGTCGGGCGATAGCCTGAAGTGGCGCATGCCGCCCATGGACATGACGATGCCCATGCTTCCCGGGCTTGAGGGCGAGGTACCCATCTTCAAACCGTTCCTGCCCGGCGCGGGCATGGATCCCGGGATGTTTCCGGAAGGACGGCCGCGGGAGATCGTGCGCATGGCCGATGGCGACACACTGGAACTCGAGGCATCGTTGATCAGGCGCACGATCGGTGACCGGACGTTCATCATGTACGGGTACAATCATCAGTACCCGGGACCTCTGATCCGCGCCGATCGCGGCTCCACGATCATCATCAATTTCACCAACAACATCGACCAGGAGACGACCGTCCACTGGCACGGTCTTCGGCTCGACAATCGTTCGGACGGTGTGCCCTTCGTCACACAGGATCCGGTATTTACGGGAGAATCGTACACCTACGAGGTCTATTTTGAGGATGCGGGCATCTTCTGGTACCACCCCCACATGCGGGAGGACCTCCAGCAGGATCTCGGACTCTACGGCAACCTGCTGGTTGATCCGCCCGAGCCGGATTATTACGCGCCCGCACACCGAGAGGAAATCATCGTCCTTGACGATATCCTTATCGACGATATCGGGCTGTTTCCCTTCGGGGACGGCTCCGTCACGCATGCGCTCATGGGCCGGTTCGGGAATGTCATGCTCGTCAACGGAGAAACGGATTACAGCCTGGACGTCGACCGGGGTGAGGTCGTGCGATTTTTCTTCACGAATGTGGCCAATTCGCGTACGTTCAATGTTCTTTTCGACGGCCTTCCGATGAAGATTGTCGCCTCGGACGTCAGCAAGTTCGAGAACGAAGAGTGGATCGAGAATCTCGTGGTGGCGCCCGCCGAAAGGTATGTCGTGGACGTGCGGTTCGACCACCCGGGGCAATATGTAATGA
>JACZYK010000191.1 GCA_022571135.1 Bacteroidota bacterium | reverse complement strand
AATCGGTCGAAAAACGTCCGTGTCGATGGACTTCTCCAGACGGATGAGAGATTCCGTAGCCACGGCCCTGCGGAAGCGCCAAAATTGCCCAGACACCAACCGGTCTCGTTGCGCCTCGGTTTCATAGAACACGACCCGGGCGTCCGGGACATACCGGCTGTAGTATTTTCCTCCGATGACGAAAACGAAGGTTTTTCTTTCCGGCAAGAGGTATCGTTTCAAA
Source organism: Bacteroidota bacterium (assembly GCA_022571135.1). Taxonomy (GTDB): domain Bacteria; phylum Bacteroidota; class Rhodothermia; order Rhodothermales; family UBA10348; genus JACZYK01. The sequence continues at coordinate 5,481 of JACZYK010000191.1, read as the reverse complement.
AACGTGTCGCCGATGCCGCCGTCGACGCCCTTGAGAATGCACACGTCCGGTTCAAAGATGCGCGCATATTCGATAAGTCCATCGCTGAAGTGGTGTTTGGTTCGTTTGCCTGTCGAGGTCGTTTCGAACACCCTGATAGGATAGGATCCGAATCCGTCGAGTTCCGATTGGTACGTTCCTGCTTCCGTTGCGCCGGCCCACAATTCTACTTCGTGTCCCAAACGGGACACTATTCCAGGCATCCAGCGATCCCGATTCATTCTTTCAAGCCACGAATCGGTCGAAAGGAAGTCGTGATAGATCGGATACGTCTGTATGAAGGCGACGCGCATCAGGAGATAGAAAGGCACCGTGTAGTAGTTCTGAATCACCCTGGGGGCGTCGACCATACGTCCCTTGCCGACGGCCGCGACAATCGCAAATGGCGATCTCGATTCATCTTACGAACGGCATATCGGGCAGGCAACCGGGCGGCCGAAGTTGAATCAGACTTTCTTCGCTCTGCCCGTTTTCTTTTTCCTTACGGCGCCCTTTACCTTCTTGCTGACGGGCTTACGGTCCCGAGATCCCGATTTTTCGTTTCTCGTCAAACGCGCAAGGAGGTTCGAGAGAAATGATTCGATACCATCTGGATCGACGTCGAAGCTGTCGAAATCTCTTCGCAAATAATGCTCCTCAAACTCCGTGAGCGACTGCGTGGCGACGGCGATGAAAGCCACGCTCGAATAATCGGGGATGTCCCGAATGGCGTTGAGCCCTGACGCCTGCTTCTCCGGATCAAAGTTGTCAGCGTCCACAATGAGAAGATCGAACCTCCGCTGTCTTGCCTTTTTCAGCGCCTCTTTGAGATCAGGCGCCGAGTTTACCTCAATGATCTCGCCATGGCGATCCCAAAACTCGGGTTCGATTTGGGCAGTTGGTGACACGATAAGAATGCTCCCGATATCCTCAGCGCTTTCCAGATTGTTCCGGGTCGAGAACAGTGGAAACGAGACGGTGAAGGACGTCCCCTTATCCTTCACACTCGCCACTTCGATCTTTCCTGACATGCCTTCTACGAGCCGTTTGGTAATCGCTAGGCCGAGACCAGAGCCTTCATACCGTCGATCGGCGCCCATCTCCTCTTGTCTGAATTCATCGAACAGTTTGGGCAGAAACTCTTCAGAGATACCCACGCCTGTATCTTCGACGAAGAGATACCCCCTCTCGTCATCTGCTTCCACGCGAACTTCCACATAACCCGTCGCCGTAAACTTGATCGCGTTCCCGACCAGATTATTCACAATCTGTTCGATGCAGGTCAAGTCGAGTCCACAGGTGATCGCTTCGTCTGGAGCCGATATACGCAAGTCCAGACCTTTCTCGTCGGCCAGCGGCCGCAACAACCGAACCGTTGCACTCACGGATTTGCAAAGGTCGATCGGAGTCTGCCTCACTTTCTCCTGATCCGCCTCGAGTTTCGCCAGATCCAGAACGGAATTGATGGTATCCAGAAGTCGAAGTGCGCTCGTCTGGATAAGACCGGTGAACTCCTTCTGATCCTCGCTTACCTCTTCATTTAGAACCTGGGCAAATCCGATAATTCCACTCAGGGGTGTACGAATTTCATGACTCATGTTCGTCAGGAAGGCGCTCTTAAGTCGCGCCATCTCCTCTGCCCGATTCTTGGAAGAGATGAGCTCCAACTCATAGCGGTCCCGTTCATCGTTGTGCCGGCTCTGATGGATTGCAATTGAGATCAGGTCTGCAACGTCTCTGGCTACACGAATCACTTCCTCTCCGAAAGCATTCCGTTTTGCCGAGCCCACGTTCAGCGTTCCGACGACCTCGTCTTCCACCGACAGGGAAATCCGGCAATAGCTTCTGATTCCGCTTTCCAGGAGGTGTTTCTCCACTCCGGCAGGTTCCTCCAGCGTGCTTATATCGGCCTCGTAGTGCACCTTGAGTCCCGTTGTCTCGGCGGACCTGAAGAAAGAGAAGGGCATTCGGAAACCAATTGTGTCCATTTCGGAAGTCCCTGTTGTCCGGATACCGATCAGGTGGCCTTCTCCAATCCACCGGTCGAACTCGATTATGCTTGCACGGTCGAATTCAATCATTTCCGAAAGGTGCTCGAGCGCATGGTCGACAATCTCCTCGAGAGACTTCCCTTCCAGCATCGCCCTGCTGATGTCGTTGAGGGCCTCCAGGCGATTCGAATAGCCTCGCAAGGTGGCCTGTGCCTTTGTCTTTTCGGAAACCTCGATTTCGAGCTCTCCCTTTCTGCGTTCGAGGTCCGTGTTCAGATCTTCCAGATCCTTGAAGGCGGACTCCATAGAGTTCTCAAGCAGATATCGGTAACGCTGTTCGCTCTCTTTAAGAGTCTCCGCCTCCAAGCGGTGCTCCGCGACCTCTCCCTCCAGCGTGTTCTTGAGTTTCTGGAGACCTTTCTGCCTCTTCTTCAATTCGCTCACACGCTCCTCGACGTGGCTCGTACGCAACACCGTCACCACGATGCCCACAGCAAGCGTAAGGAGTATGAGACCGATCATGAGAAGGTGGCCGCGAACCGTACGTACTTTCTGGTGTGCTTCTGCCTTCGAAAGGCCGATATATATGGTACCTCCTTCCGGACCCAGGCTTATGGGGAGCGTCGTTTTCAGTGCCTGTTCTTCCTCAAAATCTCCGCTCATGTCGTCCCTATCGAAATCTACACGGGTTGCGCCTATCAAATTGACAGAGGCGATGACTTTCCCTTGGGCGTCGACGACGACGAAGTACCACAGGTGCTCGATCGTCCGCATCAGATCTTCGGCATGGTGTATTGCGACCGGATCGCCACGAAGTAATCTGGAGCCGTATCTGGAGGCCACCATGGTGCCTATACTCTCGGCGTGCTTTTCCAGGCCGCCGATCTCTCTTTCCTCGACAACGCCCGGAATAACGCTCATTAACACGATCGAAACGACCGTTAGCAGGGCAGCAATGGAAATAAGAAGCCAGCTATAGCCGTGAAAACGGGGCATATTTCGAGGAGAAATGTATAATAAGGCGAGGGCATTATCAAGTAATCAAGTCTGTTATCGACGAGAAAATCAATTTTATAAGTGTTTCCGTCACCTTTTTGACACTTCGCCGACGTTGTCCACCACCGATAAGCCTCCCCTTCGGTAACCATTTCGATCTCAAGCCGATCGTATATTGCAATCCGTACCAGAGACGCCGTTCTGTAGGCATTGCGTCGGACATTCGCATGCGCAAGCACCGTTGGATTCTGCAGGAAATTAAAGACGAACCGCTGGTCGAGCGCTTGCGGCATGAACTGAACGATCTGCCGGTGGAGCTCGCAAGAATTCTCGCTCTACGGGGAATCGGTTCGTTCGACGAGGCCCGGTGTTATTTCCGGGGATCACTGGAGGAACTACACGACCCATACCTGATGCAGGGGATGAGTGATGCTGTAGCGCGGATTCTCAGAGCCCTGGACGAGAAAGATCGCATTCTTGTTTACGGTGATTATGACGTGGACGGCACGACCGCGACGGCGCTTCTGACGCAGTTCCTGAGACGACTCGGCGGAGACGTCGAATTCTTCGTTCCCAACCGTTTTCAACACGGATACGGTCTGAGTAAACCGGGAATCGACCACTGCGCGAATGAGGGCGCCCGGATGATCATCGCTCTTGACTGCGGCATCTCGGCCGTAGACGAAGCGGAATATGCCAAATCGCGGGGGATCGACCTGATCATCTGCGATCACCACAAACCCCACGGCTTTCTGCCGGATGCTGTAGCCGTCCTGGATCCCAAGCGGGATGACTGCTCCTATCCGTTCACAGAGCTCTGCGGCTGCGGCGTAACGTTCAAATTGGTTCAGGCTTTGTTAATGGCCCTGAAACGGGATCTGAGAGAAGCCGTCCAATACCTGGACCTGGTGGCTCTCGCTACAGCCAGCGACATCGTGCCCGTACTGGGCGAGAACCGGATTCTTTTGCGAGAGGGCTTGAACGTAATCCGAAGTGAGCCCCGAATCGGAATTAAGCATCTGGCCCGCGAGTCCCACTCGCGACTCAGTGAATGCAGCACGGGTACGATCGCATACAGTATCGGACCCCGTATCAATGCTGCAGGTCGACTCGGCGACGCCAGTCGAGCCGTGGCGCTTCTCCTGGCCGAAGATGAAATCGAAGCCTCCGCGCGCGCTCGTCAGCTCGAGAGGCTTAATCAGGAGAGGAGGGCGCTGGACCGGGAAACGATGGATCAGGCGGTGTCCCTGGCGGAGAGATTGCTGCTTGCGAGCGACCGACACACCGTCGTGCTGCATCAGCCCGACTGGCACATCGGGGTGATTGGAATCGTTGCCAGCCGACTCGTAGATCGCTACTACCGCCCGACGATCATGATGACATCGATCAACGGAGAAGTAAGGGGTTCGGCCAGGTCAATCAAGGGGATAAACATTTTCAGCGCACTGCGGGAGTGTGCAGACCTTTTATCGGAGTTTGGAGGGCATGACTATGCCGCCGGACTTTCGCTGCCCGAGGAAAACCTTTCTGCGTTCATCGATCGTTTCGAAAGCGTCGTCGCGCAGCAGATATCTCCCGAACTGCTCGAACCCGTGATGACAGTGGATGCAGAACTTAACCTTTCAGAACTGAACGACCGATTCTGGGCCGTATTGAGACAATTTGCTCCATTCGGCCCTGAGAACATGGAGCCCGTATTCCACGCCCGAAACCTGGAAGTAACGGGTGAGCCCGTAACGGTTGGACGCGATCAGAACCATCTTAAATTCAATGTTAAGGACGGAAATTTCGGCGGACCTTCGCGCGAAGTAATCGGTTTCGGAATGAGCGATTACGCAGATATAGTGGCGGAAAGCAGGAATTCCGGCGTGCCCCTGGAGCTGCTCTTCTGCATTCAGGAAAATACATGGAACGGCCGGACGACGCTCCAACTCAGAGCCGTTGATCTGCGACTGAACGAGGATTGATCCGACGGGCCGTTCCTTCACGAATCTTCTCATCCAGTCGACAGATCCGCCCATTTCGTACCTTCTGGAACTACCCGCCCTGAAGCGAGCGTACTCGGAAACACTTGTTATGACAAGTTAGTACAATTCTCTTGCAAACCGAATCGGTAATCCTGATGGTAGATTTTCTCTCTCAGCCATGGCCGTGGTACGTCGCAGGTCCTTTCATCGGCCTTGTGGTGCCCCTTCTCCTACTTACCGGTGGAAAAGTTTTCGGCGTCTCCGATAATCTCCGCCACATCTGCGCGGCGTTCTTCCCCAGGGATATTTCGTTCTTCCAGTACGATTGGAAGCGGGATGGATCCTGGAACCTGACGCTCATCCTTGGAATCGTTGTCGGTGGATTCATCGCCGTCACCTGGCTCGGAAACCCAGATCCCGTCGCGATCTCCGAGGCAACCAGGTCTGATCTTTCCCGATTGGGGATTACGAATTTCGGCGGTCTGATTCCCTCCTCGATATTCAGTTGG
>JACZYK010000190.1 GCA_022571135.1 Bacteroidota bacterium | reverse complement strand
AAGACGGGGGGACGGGGCTGGGTCTTTCCATCGCTCGCGATTTAAGCGAGCTCATGCAAGGTCGAATGTGGGCGGAAAGTCAGGTCGGAGTCGGATCTACATTCTACTTCACGGTTCATATCTCGCAGTATCACGAAGCAGCCGTCGAGCGGTCGTGCACCAATTTCGCGGACGGACGAAATGTAATTCTCTTGTACCGTTCGATTCGCTTCGGTCAATCTCTGGGCTACATGATCGAGGCCGGTGGTGGTAAGGTTCATCACGTCGTTTCGGAGGCAGATGCGCGCATACTGCTCGGAGGAGCGACCCGCTACGATTTGGTGTTGATCAACGATGGTCCGGAAGGCTTCAACGGCGTTGCGGGAGTGGTTATCGCACGATCCCTGGAAGAGATGGTGCCGGCGAGTGCGATCGTACTGCTCCGCAATCTCGGCGACAGGGTGGGTGATCGCGTGGTCGCCGACTATCTGTCCAAGCCGATAAAACTCGAATCCCTCAAAAACCTGTTCAGTTCTCTGAACCGAAAAGGACGAATCGAACGCCGGGCGACTGACCGGTCTCCAGCTGCCGATCGATCACCCCTTGCTACCAATCTTCGGATTCTACTGGTCGAGGACAACATCATCAATCAGAAGGTTGCGATCCGGATGCTCCAGAAGCTCGGATACCATGCCGACGTGGAGACCGACGGAGCTTCCGCCGTTGAGGCGGTCGCGCATGGCCGGTTCGACGTTGTCTTTATGGATATTCAGATGCCGCTGATGGACGGGCTCGAGGCCACACGCCGGATCAGAGCGTATGAAAACATTGCAAGGCAGCCTTTTATCGTCGCGCTGACGGCGAACGCGACTACCGAGGCTCGAACTCAGTGCCTGGGAGCCGGTATGGACGATTACCTGACCAAACCATTCGATATGTCGGCTCTTAAATCTGTCCTTTCCAGGCGAACCGGCGAGAATGGCATGCACGGGCACGTAGGTCGAGACCAATCGATCGGGTCACCTGATTCTTGACACCTCCCCTGCCACAGCGTGAGGATTTCATTTACTCCCTGGACGCTTTACGAATCAGGCGTTTTTCTCACTTGAGGAACGCCCAGAAGAGCCGGTATCACGAGATTGATCGCATATAGGCAGAGTGCTGCACTGACAGCCGCAGCTCCAAATCCACCCATTTGCTCGAATACGAAAGCGGCGGCGCCTTCGCGAATTCCAAGATCCGTAAAGAACAGGTTCGGCACCGCCCATTTGACAAGGAATACGAAGCCGCTTCCGGCGACGATATGCAGATGGTTGGCTGTGACTCCGAATCCGACCATCAAGAGCGAGAGCTGCGCGATCATAACGACATATCGGGCGATCGACAGGAGAAATAGTCCCGATATATTTCTACCGGATATGGAATTCAGAAAAGATATGTGCGGGGTCGCGCGGGAAGCGAAAGGAATGCGGCCGATAACACCGATCAACCTGGACGGTCGGACGGCCATGACGATGGAGCATCCGGCCGCGATCACGGCGGCCGTTGCTATCGCGGTCCAGACCGACGAATCGAGTATTCCAGATTGAATTGCAACGAGTAGCGCGATCGAACCACCGGTTAGATAGGCGACTGCTCGGTAGATGCCCTCGGTGGCGAGAGCTGCCGCGACCTGCACGCCTCCATGCGTCCGGTGGTAGTAGATTCGGGTCCCGGCATCTCCGAGGCGGGCCGGTGTGAAAAGGGCCAGAGAGTACCCCGCGAAAACGGCCGCTGCAGCGGACCTGAGCGTCGTATTCGGATCGATGGCACAAAGCAGGAGCCACCACATGAGAACGCTTGATCCAAGATTCAGAGGGAGTAGGAGAAGCGCCGCTCCAAGAAAAAGCGGTTCCGAACTTCTCATCGCCACCAGTATCGAGTCCAGTTCAATCCACCAGACAAGAAACGCCAACAGCAGAGCCGAAAACAGAATTCGCAGGCCCGCTTTAATGGAGGGCTTCATGATCGCACGGTGTTCGATTGAGTCCCCGCGCCTCGGCGCGAGGAGTGTCAAGACCACCCGTCAAACCCCGATCCGCAGCGTCTAATCCTTGCCTACGACGCTAGAAAGTGCGCTCTTTTCGATTCTCAATTTGGTGTTGTTGTCCACCTGTACGAGAACGCTGGTCTCGTCGACCTGGGTCACCGTTCCGTGAACGCCGCCTACCGTTATAACACGGTTTCCTTTCTGAACGGCTTCGATCATTTTCTTGCGCGCGCCTTCCTTCTTTTTCTGCGGGCGGATGATGAAGAAGTAGAAGACGATGAAAATGAGAATAAGCGGCAGAAACATCGTCATCGGATTGGCATCACCGTTCGGTGCTGCCATCAGGAAGAGGTCGTAAAAAGACATCAGTATAGTTTCCGTGGGTGGGTTCGAATTCCGGCTGCAAAGATACAGCCTCTAACCGAGAAACACCGAATGTTGTCCACCTGGAGTTCTCTATCCGTTAGATTCATGAAAAACTCCCTTGTCCTCCGCCGGGTCGCGCGAAAAGAGGATCTAATGCATCAAGCAAACAGCAGTCTGAGATAGAACAACGGAGAAACCAGCTTTTCTCTCTCGGACATATCCTCGAACATGTAACTGATCGCACGGGACATATCCGGCGATCTCGAAGCTTTTGCGATCACTTGGTTCAAGAGCCACTTCCAGTTGAGCAGGCGCTGCATATTCTGGCCGAGGCGCAGTTCCGACTTGAGCTGACCGAGCACATCATCCTGATAACCGGACAGGAACGATTTCGAGAAGTCGCGCTCGGAGACGGCCCGCGACACCCATTCGGCCGCTTTCATTCCACTGACCATGGCGTTACCGATACCTTCTCCGGTAAACGGATCGATCAGGCTGGCCGCGTCTCCGACGAGCATCCACCCATCGCCGGCCATGGGCCTTGGACGTGAACCCAGAGGTAGTCCCCACCCCTTGGTCGGTGCCAGTTTCTCCGCGTGCTCGAAACGATGCGCGAACCGGGAGCGCTTTGTCATATGCTCGAGCAATTCCTTCAGCCGAATATTCTTCTTTTTAATAAGAGAACTCAGCATTCCCAATCCGACGTTTGCTCCTCCGTTGGCCATGGGAAAAATCCAGAAATAGCCGGGAAGCACCTCATCAACGAAGTGAATCTCGATGTAATTCCGTTCATGGAATCCGGAAACATTCCTGTAGTACGCCCGGATTCCGGCGACGTAGTGTCTTTCATCGAGTTGATTTATTCCGAGTTCGCGGGAAACCACGGAATAAGCGCCGTCGGCGCCGATGGTTACAGGGGCATCGATGGACTCTTCACGATTATCCGGAGTCGACATCGAGACCCCGATCACCGTCTGCCCATTTCTCAGCAGGCCGGTTACCCTGGTATCCTGGCGGACTTCGACTCCGGAATCCACTGCGGCGTCGAAAAGGATCTCGTCAAACTCGGTTCTGGCACACACGAAGCCCGGAGGCGTCGGGCGGTCCAGGACGTTGGTGAACGGAATCGATACCTCGTCGCCCCGAGGCGAGCTGAACGTCGCACCCCAGGAAACGATGCTCTCCGCCTGCTCTGTCTTTTCGAGCAATCCGAGTTCTTTGAGGACTCCGACGCTTTTTCCGCTTATCGCGTCGCCGCAGATTTTATCCCTCGGAAACCGTTCCTTCTCGAGGAGTACGACCCTCAGGCCCGATCTGGCCATGAGCGTTGCCGCCGTGCAGCCGCCGGGACCGGCGCCCACTACGATGGCATCGTATCGGTCCTTCTGGTCGTTTCCCATGATGAGGGAAGATAGGCAGGTCTTCCCTGATTCGTAAAAAGAAAAAGGGCAAGCTGACCGCATCGCGTCGCTACAACCCTCTACCGCTGCTGCCTTCCGGCCCTGACGGAGTTCAAAGGGAGCTGACCGTACGGGACTTGCCCTTGGCTGCCTCCCTACGAATCCTGTATCGGCAGGTTCCTGTTCCATTTTCAGGAGATTGGGCGTATCGTATGCACTCGGCCACGGGTATTACCCGAAACGGCAGCGGCCCGAGTCACCGGGCGTAATCGTATCCACGAGGCCAGGGGGGTCACTTTTATCCGTTAGACCGGCTTTCTGAAAGTGTTCGAACTGATAACCTGGATTTCTCTCATCCTCGCGGTTTCCTACGCGGGTCCGATGCTCGCCTTCGCTGTCGGTTACGGAATTTCTCTACGCAGACGGCGCCCTCCCCCATGCGCCACGGCATCCGTCTCCGTAATCGTTGCCGCTCGAAACGAGGAATCTCAGATCGGACGATGTCTCCAATCGATTCTGTCCAACTCCTATCCGCGTGAAAAAATGGAGGTAATCGTAGTTGACGATCACTCCGAGGATGCAACCGTCGAGCGGATCAACAGCATTATCGATCGCGCGGGCGAATCCATGGTGCGGCTCCTGCGGGCGCCGGAGATTTCCGAATTGAGTCGTGGACACAAAAAAAGAGCGATCGCGCACGGGATCGATCATGCGAAGGGAGACGTCATACTGGTCACCGACGCCGATTGCTTCGTTTCCCCCGACTGGATTCGGGCCATGACCGGCGCGTTCGAACCGAACACGGGCTTCGTTGCGGGACCGGTCGAATATCCGTCGACTCGATCGGTTTTCGAGCGCGTGCTGGCCCTTGAGTTCATGGGTCTCTCTGCTATAGCAGCGGGAGCCATCGGTCTTGGGCGACCGATCCTGTGTAGCGGAGCGAACATAGCCTATCGGAAGGAGGCGTTCAGGGAGGTCGGAGGGTTTTCCGGTCATGAACATTTCTCCTCCGGAGACGACGAGCTTCTCATGCAGCGCGTTGCAGATAAGACTCGGTGGAAGGTCGAGTTTTGTGCCGAAAGATGCGCCGTCGTACAAACACGAGCACCGGGCAACATAGCCGAATTTCTAAATCAACGGAGGAGATGGGCTTCCAAAGGGGCGCATTACGAGCGTCGCTCGATCGTCGTATTGAACGTCTGCTTCTACCTGTTTTTTCTCTGGCTTGCAGGGCTTACCATAAGCTCGCTCTTTCACCCGGAGTACTGGTCTATTCTGATCGCGGTCGTGTCGTTGAAAGTAATCTCGGAGTGGGCCATTCTGTTTCAGGCGGCGGTATTTTTTCGAAAGCTCGACCTTCTGGTATTTCTTGGCCTCGGTATAGACGGCGGGACCGGTGAAGGTGGAGTAGAAAGCCGACTCACCGGCGAGCTTGTTGCCGTCGCGCACCAGCTGCAGGTAAAGCTGCGGGGCCACCTCGGCGTTGCCGACGTTCTGCACCTCGTGCTTCACGTCCAGGGCGTAGCTGCCGCGATTCAGTGTGTAGGTCTTGATCAGGCGCACACCACCGATCTCGGCCGACTCGAACTTCACGATCAGGCTGTCACTGCCGTCCTTGAGTTCACGCTCGCTGCTGACCAGCTTCATCACGGTCTTGTGCGTGGGAAAGCTGCCACCACCGGCGCCAGCGATCAAGCCGGTCTGGGACAGGTAGACACGATCACGACTTTCGTCGAGCAGGACGACGTTGACTTCCGGAGTCTGCTGGTCACGGTGGCGCAGGAACTCCGCACGCACCAGCGAGCCTCCCTCGGTATCGAAATCGAGCTGCAGGACATCGGTACGCACGCGAACCCGCTCCCGCGTCACCGCGGGCTGGGACTCGACCTTGGCGATCCGTTCGCTGCCCTGGACCGGGGCCTGGGCCTGTGGCACGGCCGCTACCGGCA
>JACZYK010000189.1 GCA_022571135.1 Bacteroidota bacterium | reverse complement strand
CCGCTTCGGAGACGGAATCACCGAACCACTGATGGGCGATTTCGTGGGCGAGAAGCCCTTCAATGCTTCGATTCCCTCGTACAGAATTCTCATTGTAGAAGATTGTGCCGGCATTCTCCATGCCTCCATAACGCGTTTTTGACTGGACATTGGCCAGCTTCGCGTACGGGAATTCGCCAATCGCTTCGGAGAAATACCTGACGATTTCCGCGGCGGGTGCATAGTCGTAAAAGCCTGCATCCCGGTCCTGTGGATAAACCCAACTTTGGATCGGGACGGTTCCGATTGTGTCGACGTGGTCGACCACAAAGCGGGCGACCCCGATGACCATGACTTTCGTCGCCATGGGAACCGACGATTCCCAGTGTGTGAGGCGCAAGCCGTCTCCGAGATTCGTCTCTTCAACGAGGCTTCCACTGCCGACAACCCGGTAATGCGAAGGAGCTTCTACGAGAAAGGCCACGGTCGCCTTGTCGGCGGGGTGATCGACCGTGGGAATCCAGTGTCTCGCCCGGTCGGGCCAGTTGTCGCCGAAGAAAGTACGGTCCCCGTGCTTGTTCTCGGAGATGATGAGACCATCCGCCGGCGTTCCCCGATATGAAACCGAAAAAGTAAGCACGCCGTCCTCGACGAGCGATGGGACTACCGGGATATCGAGGAAGTCGTCCTCATGCCGATAAGAGAGGGCCGTATCGCCAGCCGATACATCCTGGACCGTCATGCCCTTGCCATCGGCCGCCCCGATCAGATTTAGACGAATCCTGTCTACGCCGTCCTCGAGTAGCCGGGCGCGAATGGTGGCTTCTCCCATGATTTCGTTTGATTCGTCCCGAAGGGAAAGGCGGAACGAATAATGGAGTATATCGACTCGGGGATCTGGACGGTAGGTGTCCGGGAGGGAGGAATAGCGGGAAGGATTCACCCCGGGGGCGGTGAAGAGAAGGACTGAGAGAAGGCCGGCCGGTCGAAACGAGAGTTTCATGGTCAGTCTCTGATGGGCCTGTGTGGACGCGGTATTCGGCTGCACAGGTTCCAGCCTACGAAACAGAGGGTCGCGATTCAATAGGATTTAACTGTGACGTGGTGAGGAGTTTGTTCGCCCGAGCCCGGGTGAGCCGGAACCGAACGTATATCCCCTCAAATATGCGTCCGGTTCCGCAATGGCTCACATTATGGCTGGCGGGACTTCCGAGTCCAGGGCAATCGCCCGCTGGAGAGATTCAGGAGAAGCCCGCCCAATTAAGAAGAGCACGTTTGACCTTGCTTTAAATCCGCGATCTGTTCGGATGCAGCTGACCCTTAATGAATCGGCTAAAAACCGCCCGACTTAAGGATTTCTTGAGCTTCTTCTCACGCATACCGACGCTTAAGAATAGTGAGCTTGAGACCGATATTGATACCGAACCGGAGTCTTTGATCAACACTCTCAATTACAAATGAGAGAGGCTGTGCGCCTGACGATCCGCACGGTCGATATTAGATATGGCACAGAGCCTGCTTGCATTTTTGGCCATGATGTTGGCCACCATCGCGGCGCTCAATCAATACAGAGCGCAGATGAATACGTATGAAAAGTTGATCCACAGCGAGTACGAAATCATGGCGAACGCTGTGGCTATAGAGCAGATCGAACTGCTTGACATCGGGACGGACTGGGCAGATCTCGAAGATGTGGACGGCGATACGATGCAAGTCGCCTTCAGTGCCGGGGATCTCACCGTGGATTTCGATCTCATGTTCGCTGTTCAATATGTAGATGAGAACGGCGACCCATCAGCTTCGCCGACGAGCATCAAAGAAGTCCAGGTCATGGCCTTTCACGACAAATTCTTTTTGCCCATGGTGACTCACACCCGCCTCTTCTCGGAGTAGTCCATGCAATTTATGCTCGATCATATCGCCGCAGCGTTGGTCTACATGACCGTCGCTTTCTTGATTGCTTTTACGCAAATCCGGGCCACCAGTGAAACCATCGAGCAGACTATTGCCTATGCGTCCAAGAAACAGATATTGGAACTGGCGGATTTGCTCGAGCAGGAGCTCGCCCTGATCGGCGAGGGTATGCCCCCGAATCAGCAGATTACGAATGTCGTGACCAACACTCAGGGAGAGACGACCAGTTTTATTTTCTGGAGGAACGACGGGATCGACGACTTATTGATCGAGTACCGATTGGTATTTGTTGATTCGGTCACTGTCGGCCAGGATACGTTCGCCCTTTATCGGATGGACCGCTATGTGAACAGTGTACTCGACGGCGGTAGCCAGGCCACGCTGAAAAATTTTCGTTTGGATCCTCTGAATGCCTCAGGCAACATTGTGTCTCCGGATGCCGCGAAACTCGTCAGGGCGACGGTGGTCAGTACCTATCCTCTTGGTGATCTGGACGACATGTATATCGGCCAGACCCACTGGGGGATCACGATTCAGCCGATGAATCTGAACTGACGACCCACGTCGGCAATAATCCGAAAACCTTAAGTCTTTTTTCGGAAAAACCTTAAATCGTGTCTTCGCGCGGCCGATTCAGTATGTGATAAGTATACAAAACTACGAATAATCGGTATTTCGTCATGGGTAAAGCAGCATTACTGCTGGTCCTGTCCAGTTTTATGGCTATTAGCCTCTCGTATGTGACGAAAGACCGGAGCAAGTACAATAAGGCGCTTACGGAAGCGGACTACGAAGAAAAAATCCTCGCGCGCGAGACGGCTCAGTCAGCTTATAATATCATATCGTCAAAAGTAAAGAACGATTTCGACGGGTATCGTGGATCCGTCGCAGACCGGTCTCTCGCAACGGGCGAATACGACTATTCAGCCACAGAAGAAGCCGACGGATCGGTGACCATCACCGCGAAAGGCAAACTCGGCAATCACGAATATGAGATTACGGGTACGATAACCCGGTGTTGCCGAGTGCTCGATGCCCTGACGGTCGATGGCGTCGTCGACGAAGTGGACGCTAATAACGCCTATCTGATAAGCGGAAACAACACGAAGCCCGACGGCAACGACGACGTTGGGATTGACGTGCACGCCATTCTTTCGACTACCCAGACCGCCTATGACCTCCTTATACAAGAATTAAATTCGGAACAGGTTACAGGCGCGGACGGCGACATGGATATCATAATGGCCGAACCTGAGATCAATCTAGGATTGCTTGGAGATGCCATTTGGAACTACAGCGGTGATAAACGGATTTTTTACAAGAAAAAGCAGAAGTTCGATAACGGTGAAGTATTTGGATCGAGTACCGATCCGGTGGTGATGATCGTGGACGGCAAGCTGGAAATGAAGGGAACTTCCCGAGGTTACGGTGTGCTTTATGTGGCCGGCGATGTAAAGTTTTCAAACTCCGCCCGCTGGGACGGTCTGATCTACGCCATCAAGAATGGCGGGAAACACAAGTGGATCAACACCTCGTCGGTATACGGCGCCGTTATCCTTCGCTCAACAGCAAACGGGTCCTTCAGTGGAAATACGGGCGCCAATACGTCGGACAGAGGCTTGATCGGTGGTCATTTCGACATTGACGTATTCGACGGGATATCGGTCAATAAAATTTATCACGAGCATCAATATGACGACAAGTATGATTTGACCGGTGTCGATGTGCTGTCATTTGGTTGCAAGCACGGAGGGCTATGCTGGGACAGTGTGGTCGGAGATTCGGTCTTCAATTACTATGCCATCGAATTCTTCAACGAGGACTACGGTGACGGCACGTATCGTGTCCAGGTAGGATCGACCGAATACACGGGATCTACCGAGGCTGGATTTGCGATACAGGATGTGCTCCTTGAGGACATCTCGGTTTTCGAGGCAGAATTCACTGATCTATGCTTACTTCGAACGAGCAGTCCGAAGGATGTCCAGAGCGACGCAACCAATCGCAACAGCGCATTCACCATTCGCGTCTTTGGATATAACGGTACTTACAACCCGGTGTCCGCCACGCTGGTCTACGAGCTGTCCGTCTACCACCATACAAAGAACAATTCGACGACGTGCTCCGAAAATGCGGATCCCGATACGGACGAGAAGACCGGTAAAGCAATGGAAATCGAACTCTCGAACTTCGCCAAGATCGTTTACAGCCAATCGACGCTAAGTATTCTCAAGTCTCTGATTTCAGAGCTCGATGTTTCGATGAATGAATTCAAGGCTAGGAAGACGAGTGAGCTGCCGAAGAGGAAGGCAAATGCACTTCTAAAGTATCGGTAGCCATGCCGCGTTTCCTGACCGATTGGGCAGGGGAGTAATTATCGACTGCTCCACATTTCTTTAAGCCCACCTGTTACAAGCCTCCCTAGAACAACTCTATTCCGTCGCACCGAGTGCGTCCGAGAAAATAATACATCTGGCTTAAGTCAGCCCCCGTTATCGCCGATACCAGAGTCGCACTATATGCCCTGTGCGAAGGATCACGCCGCCTTCGATGTGCAGAAAACGTGCGACAAATACAATTAACATCTTACAGACCAATGAAAGCCTTACCCCTCGCGGCTAGTCGTTCAGTAGGAATATTTGTCTTTCTCATGGGTCCGCTCGTCTGGAGTGGATGTGTCGACCAGGTCGTTGATCCGGTACAGGAATCAGAACGGGAAGTCGAAATCAGCCCCAAATTCAGAAACCGGCAGCTGATGGACAAGGCCGTGCGCATCTCGGCCAAGGGCGAGGACCTGACCGGACTCGTCTTTTCCGTCCATCCGAACAAGATTCTGGACCGATATAAGATTCTGGACCGATATAAGATTCTGGACCGCTATAAGATTCTGGATCGCTACGAATACGACGCGGTATTTGTAGGTTTCGCTATCTGGGCGTCTTCAAAATATCTGCAGGAACTCATTTCACTCATGGAACAGGATAAGGACATCCAATGGATCGAACCCGTCTTCGGCATCAACCTGCCGGATTGGAATGCGAACGGGACGACCAGAACGGATTATGTACCATGGAGCGTCGAGATGGTCGGTGGTAAGGAGAGCTGGACCGTTTCCGGCGATGGCCGTGGCACCGTCGACGTAGACGTTTTCGTGATCGACACGGGTGTGTCTTCCAAGGACATCAATGTGGTCGAAAACGTGAACTTTTCCACATCGGATGTTTCGGATGCAGACGGACATGGCACGCATATCGCCGGTATCGTCGGCGCGTATGACGACCAGAACGGTATCGTTGGGCTGGCACCGGGTGCCCGGATTCACAACCTGAAGGTATTCGGCCCCGACGGATCGGCCGACGACTCGATCGTTATCAAGGCCCTGGAGTACGTGATGAAGTGGAAGGCGAAAAATCGGAAGCTTCCCGCTGTAGTCAACCTGAGCCTAGGAGAAAACGTCGAGACCGAGAGCTTCACCGCGCTCGATGACGCCGTCCAGGCCGTGATCGACGCGGGTGTGACGGTGGTGGTGGCCGCCGGTAACCAGGGTATCGATGCAAAGTTCGTATCACCGGCGCACGTCCGAGACGCTATCACCGTCGGTTCGGTGGCAGCGAACCGGAAGTTCTCCTCGTTATAGGCACCACTCATCTGAACGAAATGCCCACTGGAGGTCAGACGCTTGGGGCCTTCCCCATACGTTAGAAAGGGGCGCGTTCCGTAAATCGCCTCCCCATTCGCCCGAAGCCATTTACCCATACCCAGAAGCGACTCCTTCTGCGCTTCCGGAATGATCCCATCGGCGGTTGGCGAAATGTTTAAAAGTAGATTACC
>JACZYK010000188.1 GCA_022571135.1 Bacteroidota bacterium | reverse complement strand
TCCGGTGATTGCTCGAGGGCGCAATCACAATACGGCATACTCATATCCCCGCCTGCGAAGGCGAGGGTTCACACCGCAACTCGCTGAAATGTATGATATCCTGGACGAACCGTCTCGAAAACCGTCAGGTGAGCACTTGTCAACCATTCAGCCAGACGATCGTTACGCCGGGCCCACCTTCGTTCCAGGGCGCCTCTTCGCTTCGGGCCACGTCCGGTCTTGCTTCCACGTACTCCCGGATAGCGGCTCTCAAGGCTCCGGTGCCCTTACCGTGTATGATTTCAAGGCGGTTCAGGTTTGCCACAACTGCCGCATCGATCACAGTCATCACCGTAGAGAGTGCTTCCTCCACTCGTTGACCGCGTACGTCGACCCTGTCGCGGATTTTCTGGACACCGGTTGGCTGCCACGTTTGCCGGACGAATACCTGCTGATCGGAATCGTGTCCAACCTTCAGCAGGCGGGCCGACTCGACCCGCATCTGCATACTCTCGAACGCAACCAGCGCCTCCGACGCTTTCATAGACAAAACGACACCAACCGTTTTTCCCCCGTCCAGAACGACCCGATCTCCCTCTTCGATAGGGCCGACAATAAAGCGATTCTTATCACTGTCCGATCCGGATTTCTTCCTGCGTCTTGACGACTGTCGGCGGGAGATTTTCCGGTTCTCCACTCTCACATCGTCCCGCGCCCTCTGCAACAGGGCTCGGCCCTCTCTGGTAATTTCCCCCTCGGCCTTCGATTCCTTGATTTCGCGAATTACTCGTTCCACTCTGGCGTTCGCGGCCCGCAGAATTTCGTCGGCCTCTTCGAGCGCGCGCTGCTTCACCTCGTCTCTTCCGGACTGAAGAGCCTCCATTCGCCTCACAAGCTGGTCCCGTTCACCTGCAGCTGCACGCACGGCTTCCTCCGCCTCTTCGAGCTTTTTCTGGAGAGCCTGATTGCGCGCTTCGAGCGACGCTATTAGCGCCTCTACGCGCACTCGACCCCCACCGATCAGTTCGCGGGCGCGATCGACTACTGATTCCGGTATGCCGACCCGTTCGGCAATTTCAGCCGCATAGGAGGATCCCGGAGTATGCAGTTGAAAGTGAAAAGTTGGTTTGAGGGTTTCCATGTCGAACGCCATCGAACCGTTTTCGGTGCCGGCGGCCTCATGGGCGTACATTTTCAGATCTCCGTGGTGGGTGGTAACGATGGTCCGGGTCCGTCTTTTCGTGAGATCTTCCAGAACAGCCTGAGCGAGAGCGGCTCCTTCGTCCGGATCCGTGCCGGTACCCGCCTCGTCGATCAAAACAAGTGTGTTTTCGTCGGCGCTTTCCAACATTATGTTCAGATGACGAAGATGCGACGTGTAGGTCGAGAGATCATCCTCCACAGACTGGGCATCACCGATATCGACTATGATGTTGTCGAAAAGACAAAAAGTAGATCCTGGCCCGACGGGAACCGGTATTCCGAGTCCCAGCATCGCCGTCATGAGCCCGACGGTCTTCATGGCCACGGATTTGCCACCGGCGTTAGGCCCCGAGATAACGAGCGTGTGGAAACCGTCACCGATTTCTATCTCGAGAGGAACTACGGTTCGATCGTGGTCCTTGAAATACAATACGAGTTCAGGATTTCTTCCGTTCGTTATGCGGACAATACCCTCGTCATTCAATTGCGGGACAACGGCCTCCAGATCATTGGCCAGTCGCCCGATTCCGAGATGGACTTCGAAGCGGATCAGCGTATCTGCGTTGCGACTCAGTGCAGGCAGTCGATCCCGAATCGCCTTGGTCAGAGCGCGCCGAATGGATTCTACTACCCTGGCCTCAGATACTTCCAGTTCGCGTATCTGGTTGTTCAAATCCAGGCAGAGCGCCGGCTCGATGTAGACCGTCCGCCCCGTGGCAGACACGTCGTGTATGAAGCCGGATATTTTCCTCTTCGCCTCTGCTCGGATCGGGATGACCATCCGGCCCGCCCGGATCGTCGGTTGCTCGTCCGCCGCTATCCCTGCTTCCGCTGCTCGTTTCAGGGCCGATCCGATCGCCGATCGCAGCCGGTCCCTCGTCTTTTCAATCTCCCTGCGAACACGGCGCAATTCAGGCGAGGCGCTGTCGCGAAGTTGTCCGTCCTCGTTATAGACGGCATCGATGGCGGTCTCGAGCTGCTTTTCCGGCGTCAGATCCGACAGGGTGGACGAGATAAAGGGATAGGTCTTGGAGCGCTTCCGGAAGTAGTCGCCTACGAGTCTCGAAATCCGGGCCGTTTCGCGAACCTGCAGGAAATCGCTTACGTCCAGGGCCGCCCCTTCCGGACGCGACTTCTGAGCGATAAAATCCAGTTTGTCGACCGGTTTGAAAGGCAACGGATCGTCAAATCTCAGACAGGACTGGAACTCCTCGGCTACGCGAAGCTTCGATTCGGTATGGGTCCGCTCGGAGCTGGGTGAAAGACCGCGTACCATCGCACGAGCCGGTTCTCCGACCACACAGTCGGCCAGCCGATCCAGTACGGTCGCCAGCCCGATCTTATCGATTGCCGTGACGGGAGTAAGATGCATCCCACTGGGATTCGAAATGTGACTATCCGCCGGGTGAGATACTACTGTGATCGCCCAGATTCAACGACGACGGCGAACCTGAGACCGTTGCGGAAGAGCCGATTAACGAGTGGTCCAGATTGGCTCCCTCCACCCTTCCGTCCGAAAAAACGATGCTGTTGCGTACGACCGATCTTCGAAGCGTCGCTCCCGATTCCAGCGACACGTTGGGGCCGATGACCGAATGTTCAACACTCGCTCCCTCGGCAATGAACACGGGTTTGATGACCACGCTCTCGTGTACGGAGTCTTCCGGTATCGGAGGATTCTCCCGCCCCAGAATATCGATAGTGGTGGCAAGAAGGGCGTCGATTGTGCCGCAATCCAGCCAGGCCGTAACGCTGGCCGTCTTGAATATGCGATCTTGCTTGAGTAAGCGATCGAAGGCATCCGTCAACTGATACTCGTTGTCGACGCCGGTCAAACGATGCTCAAACAGGTAATCGATGGCTTCTCTGAGCATGGACAGATCACGCACGTAATAAATCCCGATAAGCACTTCGGTAGAGATGAGCGTCTTGGGCTTTTCGACGAGCTCGACGATTCGATCGCCTTCTCTGACCGCAACGCCGAACCTGCTCGGATCATCCACATGCGTGACCCAGACCACGACATCCGCGTCAGATAGATCTATCCCGGGATCCATGTAGAAAAGGGTATCGGCGAAGACCACGATACCCTCACCCTCCAGATGATCGCCCGCGCAGGCAACAGCGTGCGCGGTGCCCTTTGCTTCTTCCTGGACGACGTGGTGAGCAGCCATCGCGTGTCGATCGCAGATGCTATCGAGCGATGAACGCACATCCGAACTGAAATCGGGTCCCAGAACGAAGATCCCTTCGGTCAGCGGTCTCGGCAGTGCCTCAGACAACGTATCCACGATGCGTTCGACCATGCTTTTGCCGCAGACTGGAAGCAGCGGTTTGGGTGTAACATGGGTATGGGGTCGCACCCTCGTTCCGCGACCCGCCATCGGAATAATCAGTTTCATATGACGCGCTAAAGATCAGCCGGAAGGAATCTTACAAGTAGTCAGGGTTCCCCGGGTATCTGTAAACCACCGAACCAATGGACGGGAAGATAGCATCTTTGCGACTCCTTCCCGGAGAAATTGTCGCGTATGTCGAGGCCATTCGGCGTTGCGCGTACGCGGCACTTTGAGCTTCTTCGCGATCCGGCTTCCGAACGATTTGAGCGCCGATTCCAAAGGGCTGATATTTGGGGGATCGAATGTCGACGGGCCGACTATAACAGCTACCCCAATGCAACACCTGCGACTGACATGACACCAAATTCAGAGCATCCGTCTCACGATGACAGACACATGGACACGCCTTCCTTGCTTCCAAAAAGTGAACTCTCTTCTACCAAGAAGATGTCTCAAGAGGAAATTGACGGGTGGCAGGACGCGCGAATCAAGGATCTCTGGAGGGTTTTCCGGGTGCTCGGCGAATTTGTAAACGGTTTCGAAACCCTATCTGAGATAGGTCCATGCGTTTCGATTTTCGGGTCTGCCCGAACGAAGGAAGGAGATCCTTCCTATGAACTCGGCCGCAGCGTAGCGGCAAGTCTTGTATCGCGTGGCTTCGGAATTATTACAGGAGGCGGACCCGGGATCATGGAAGCTGCCAACCGTGGAGCGAGGGAAGCCAACGGTATTTCCGTGGGCCTCAATATCAATATTCCGAAGGAGCAGACGGCAAATCCTTATATCGATCTGGACAAGCTGCTCAGTTTCGACTTCTTCTTCGTACGCAAGGTTATGTTCGTCAAATACTCCCAGGGATTTGTGGTTCTTCCCGGCGGATTCGGAACCATGGACGAATTGTTCGAGGCGCTCACGCTCATCCAGACAAAGAAATCAAGGCGTTTTCCCGTGATTCTCATGGGCTCGGAATACTGGAAAGGCCTGATCGACTGGCTGAAGACCGTCATGATGGAGCAGGGCAACATATCTCCAGAGGACCCTGATCTATTCCAGATTTCGGACGATCCGGAAGAGGCTGCAAGTCTCATCGATTCTTTTTACAAGGAGCATGCGATCCGTCCGAATTTCTGAATTGTCGCGAGATCCGTTTGCACCGCGTGCGAATCGAAGTGCACCGAGGAATCCGTTGCCACCGGAGGAAACTTCTTGAATTAGATTTTCGTTAGCGCCATTTTGTTATAACCTGAGGTTCTTATATTAGGTCATCCAGGCTAAACTGAGTCTACTTAAGTACTTTAATTTAAGGCACTTATCCTCGTATCCAAAGAAGCGATTTACAGTCGCTCGATGGGAGATCGGTCATATTTTCGTTGCGATTCGGGCGAATTAGAACGGAGAGAACCGGTCCTCACAAACTGCCGCTGAAAAAAAGTCGGCATTCATTCGCTGCCAATTGCAACAGACCCGGAAGAGAAACAATGACTGTCAACCGTATCAAATCCCTCGGCATTATTACCGTTCTGATCGTGCTGGCGCTCTCGCCTCTCGACAGCGCAAATGCCCAGGATTACAAGGAAGACTATAACACCGGACTCGAAGCAGCGAAGGCGAAGAATTTAACTGTCGCATTGGACAGCTTTACAAAAGCCGCCGATGGAGCCAAAGCGGAAGGAGACGCAGACATCGAACGCAGAGCTCGAAGAGTCATCGCCCAGATCGAGTACAACCTTGGTCGGAGTGCACTTTCAACTGAGAAGTACGACGAGGCGATTGCCCACTTCGACAACGGTATTACCCAATACCCGACCTACGCGAAGAATTTTCTTGGCAAAGCGAGCACGCTCAAGAAAAAAGGTGATCTGGACGAGGCCATTGCGGTGTTCGCCCAGACCATTGCCGTAGCTATGGAGGCAAGCGACACGAAGACCACGCGCCAGGCGGAAACCGCCATTCGAGAGCAGTACATCTTCCTGGCTTCTTCAGCCCTGAGTCGGAACGGTAACAGGGCTACACGCGCCGATGCAGACGAGGCGTTCGGATATCTGGAAGCCCTCCAGTCGCATGTCAATCCCGATTCGGACGTCTACTACTACCTGGCAGAGATTCATAAGATCAAGGGTGAATTTCAGGATGTAGTCGCCCAGGCGGATCTCGCCCTCTCGGCACACAAGGGAAGTAGAACGGATAAAGCCAAAATCTACTTCGTAAAAGGGGAGGCTCTCATGATCC
>JACZYK010000187.1 GCA_022571135.1 Bacteroidota bacterium | reverse complement strand
TCTCGATGCGCAGGGCGCGAAACTCGACAAACTGGATGCGATCGCGATCGATTTTCTGGATCATCACGTCCTAGCCTGGTTACCGGCTTTCGACGCTGCTATACAGAGCAACGGAAATCCCTTCTATTGCAGGATTTCGAAGTATACGCTTGATGTGGTTGTGGATCACCGCAGGAGTTTGGGTGAGTCTGCCCGTGCGACATCCGTATCGCTTCCGGCGACCCCCGCTCTGCTAGATGATCCATCGACCGGACTGAAGGAAATTGCAGCGTTCCTGACTACGCCGGTCTGGTGCGGTCTGTTTAATAGCCGCCGCGATATTGCCGCCTGCTCCGGCAGCGATCGACTACCGCACGGTTTCGGTGGACGGCGGCAGATGATGGAAAACGTGCTTCACTCGGCGGTTTCATATGGAGCGATCGAAGGGGTGTCGGATCAGATCTCAAATCTGATTTCCTCGTGGAAAGCCGCATGGTCGGACGTAGGCGCCCGGAATGCAGGAACTGCCTACGAATGGTCGGCGCTGTGGATCAAGCGGCTTTCGGGCACCCGGGAGATGCTGGATCGTCTGAGAAGGGAAGCACGAAAAATGGAACCTGCGGGGGACCCACCCGATGGCTGACTTACCCGACGGCTGAGTAATCAATCGTTTTCCGCCATCAGCGAGCGAATGTGTTTCACTGCCCTGTGGGTACTCAGATAGAAGTGACTGGGCCCAAGCACGTCGTAAAGATCTGAACCCTTACATGTATTGAAGACCTTGACCTTCATCCCTCCGAAATAGAATTCGATGCCGCGCTTCTTCAGCGTTTCCACGACACCGATGAGAACGGCGATAGCCGTCGTATCAAGATCATTGACGCTCGTTGCATCGAGGACGACGTAGCTAACCACGTCAGCGTCCACGCGAGAGAGAATCACTTCGCGCAGGTAGTCGGCGTTAGCGAACGAATAGGAAGCGTCGATGCGCAAAATGAGGATATTATCTATGGGCTTCGCATTCGCGAAATGTGTCAGATCGCGATAGGAGTGACTACCGGGCAGATTGCCCAGAACGGCCACGTGGGGTCTGCTGATGCGGTACATGATCGCGACGACGGAGAGCCCGATTCCGATCAACACCCCGAGATGGATACCGATCGAGAGCGTCGCCAAAAACGTAAGCAGAGCAATGAGGCCGTCCGCCCTCTTCGTTTTCATCAGATACCGCATTTCCCGTGCATCGACCATGGAGACCGAGGCGACGATAATGATCGCAGCTAGAATGGGGATCGGAAAAAGATTGAAAAACGGAGTGAGAAAGAGCAGTGTAAGGGCGATGATTACCGCCGCCACCACGTTGGCCAGGCTCGTTCGTGCCCCGGCCTGATCATTAACTGCGCTGCGGGTATAGCTGCCCGAAACGGGTGTACTCTGAAACAAGGAGCCCAACAAATTGATCGCTCCGAGCGCCTTCAACTCCTTGTTCGCATCGATTCTGTAGCGGTGTCGGGCTGCGAAGAACTTGCCGAGAGATATGACTCCCATATACTGTACGAACGATAAGGTTACGGCCGTCGGCAAGAGAGCTCTCAGCGTCGAGAAATTCAAGGCGGGGATCTGGGGTGAGGGCATTCTCGATGGAACATCACCGACTATTTCAACGCCCCGGCCGTGAAGGCCGAACGCCCATACGGCAAGCCCTCCCAATACGATGGCTACGAGCGGAGCTGGAATTCTGGGTGCCCAGCGTCTCGCGGCGAATATGATTGCAATACCCGTCACTCCGAGCAGCAGCGAGGATCCATGTACCTGGTCGATCGATCCTGCTATTTCGATCAGGGTCCGAACTACGTCCGGATACGGAACAGCGGGGAATCCGAGGATATAGCTGAGTTGGCTGAATGCGATGGTGATCGCAGCAGCCGCGGAGAATCCAACAATGACCGGTCTCGAAAGGAGATTGACAACGAATCCCAATCGGAAAAGGCCCATGAGGAGCTGGATCGCCCCGACCATCAGTGCAAGCACAAATACCAGCCCGATATACTCTTCGCTCATCGGCGCAGCAAGAGAGGAAAGTCCGGCTGAGATGATCAGACAGTCAATCGCGACGATACCCACGGCCAGGTGCCTGGACGATCCGAAGAGCGGATATACAAGTAGCGGGACGAGGGATGCATACAGGCCATAAATCGGGGGCACGCCGGCCAGCAAGGCATAGGCCATACCCTGTGGAATGAGCATGACGCCGACGGTGATACCTGCTACCAGATCACCTGAGAAATCATTTTTCCCGTAATCGGGAAGCCACTCCGTGATCGGCAGGTATGTATGGAGTCGCTTGCTCATTCAACAGCGCTCAGCGCGAGCGACCTCCACCGCGGCATGGATGTCCATGAAGAACCGCTCGGACCCGATGGCCTCTTCGAGACCCGATCGGCGAAACATGTCCATCACGGGTCCCTTTACGCCGGCAAAGTAAAGGGTAATCTGTTTTTCATTCAGATCTTCGACGATGGACAGAAGAGAATGTACGGCGGTAGCGTCCAGCCTGTTGATCGGGTAGGCATCGAGAACAATCCCCCGCAGATCGGGAGTTTCCCGCACGATCGAATCCAGCTGATCCTGCAAATGATCCACGTTGGCAAAAAACAGGGACGCGTCAATGCGCAGGACCTCGATGCCCGACGGTAGATCGGCCTCCGGAAATCGGACCCGGTTTCGGTAGGTCTTCGTACCCGGAAGGCGGCCGAGTCTGGCCGTATGTGGTTTCGAAGCCTGCTGGAGCACGGATAGAATGGAAGCGGCCACTCCGAGGAGGATACCCTCCTCTATACCGAGCAGAAGCGTGGCGCCGAATGTGAGAACGAAAAGAATCAGGTCTGACGAGCTAGTCCTATTGAGAAATTGAGCCTCTTTCCAGTCGATCAATCCATACACGGCGACCATGACGACCGAGGCCAGCAGGGCCTTGGGAAGGTAGTAGAACAGCGGAGTAAGAAAAAGCAGTGTCAATCCAACCACGGCGCCGCTGATGATGGTCGCAAGGGGGGTTCTGGCACCTGCCTGGTCGTTCACCGCCGTGCGAGAGAAACCTCCAGTTGTCGGGTAGGCCTGAAAAAATGCCCCTATCACATTCGACAATCCAAGAGCGACGAGTTCCCTGTTCGAATCGAGCCTGTATCGGTGTTTGGAGGCGAACTTTTTTGCGACAGCGACTGACTCCATGAATCCGACGAGAGAAACGGCCAGCGCGGCCGGGAGCAGATCCCGCCATTCGGACAGACCGAGTGTGGGCAAGCCGAATTTTGGGAGGCCGCTAGGAACGATTCCGACGACCTCGATTCCTGCACTGTCCAGACCGAAGAGGTACACGAAGAGCGTACCGGCGACTATGGCGACGAGAGACGCCGGAAACATCGGACGCCATTTACGCAGTCCGACTAGCAATACAATGCCACCGATGCCAATGCCTAGTGTAAGAAAATGAATCTCGCCGAGCTGCCCGGCGGCTTCCGACAGAATGAAAAAGATGCTGTTGGAGCGTGGTATCGGGACTCCGAGCAGGTACTTCAGCTGGTTGAGTCCAATGATCAACGCTGCTGCACTTGTAAACCCACTCAGGACCGGGTGTGACAAGAGCCTCGTTGCGAACCCAAACCTGCACAAGCCGAGCAGGAACTGGATCGATCCGGAAAGAAGGGCAAGAGCGAGAACCAGCCCTATATATACATTGGTACCCGGGTCCGCAAACTCGGTGACACCCGCCGCTACCAGTAGCGATACCATGGCGACAGGTCCGACTGCCAGTTGTCGAGACGTACCGAAGAGCGCATAAATGAACAGAGGAACGAGCGCCGCGTAGAGGCCATAAATGGGCGGCAGTCCGGCGATCATAGCGTACGCCATCCCCTGCGGAATCAACATGACGCCCACCGTGAGACCGGCATTCAGGTCTCCGCGTATATCCTCTTTTCGATACGTCCTTAGCCAGCCGACGGCTGGTATCAATCGCGAAAGCATGGCTCCCATTTTTGACAGTACGATCTGGAATGGAAAGGGATGGTTACGGCCGTGCGGAGCGGCCCCTGCTTCCTAGAACGAACCGTCCGGCCTTTCAGGCGAGTTCCTCCGAAGCCCTCTCGATATGCTCGTTATCGATGCTCCAGGCACTGTAATCCCCCTCTACGTAGATTACGTCGTGTCCGAGGCGTTTGAGTAGAGAGGATGCCGTCGCGGAGCGCCTACCCGTCTGGCAGTAGACCGCTATCGTACCTTCGGTCACCACCTCGTCGCGGCGCACCCAGAGCCTCGTACTTGCGATGTTACGGGCGCCCCGGATATGGGAAATCTGGTATTCGGACATATTCCGGACGTCTAGCCACGATACGTCGACTCTGTCTCGCAGAGAATCCACGTCGTTGAACGTGCGGTGTTCAATCGTGGCGAGCTTTCCATCCCGTTCTTCGTATTGCCCTAGAGCGGCCGGCGTAACGTATCCCACGATGCGGTCCAGGCCGATCCGGATGAGATCCCGGACCGCCTCTTCGACGTCGTCCTTCTCGACGACGAGATAAATGGGCATGTCCTCCTCGACGTAGGAGCCCGCCATGGTATTGAAGGCCTTATCCAGGGGCAAGAAAATGGACCCCGGAATATGACCGGCCATGAAGGCGTGCCCGTCCAATCTGGTGTCCAGCACGACGACATCCTGACGGCCAGCCAATTGGCCCAACTCGTCGAACGTCAACCGGTGGGGCTTCGGAAGTGAGCTGAGCACTTTCGGTCCGAGCCGGTTGTCTTGTTTCATGCGCGCGAAATACATAGGAGGCTCCGGCTGCCCATCCAGAATGGCACGCACAAAGTTATCCTCGCCGCCGCGCGCTGCATCGATGGCGGCATTGAATCGCTTCTCGTATCCGATCGTTGAGACGGGAACCGCACCGAGGGCCTTACCGCAGGCGCTGCCGGCGCCGTGGCCAGGCCAGATCTGAATGTGGTCGCTCAACTCCAGAAATTTCTGAACGGACGCATACAGGAGACGCGCCGAGGGCACCATGACTCCCTCTATGCCTGCAGCGGATTCAAGAAGGTCGGGGCGTCCCAGGTCACCGACGAACACGAAGTCTCCGGAAACCATGCCCATCGGCTCGATTGCTCCTCCTCCATGGTCGGTGACAAGATAAGCAAGGTGTTCAGGCGTGTGGCCAGGCGAATGAACGACCTGGAGTTCGATGTTGCCGATCCTGAACGTGTCCTTGTCGTAAAGGAGCTGGTAGTTGTAATCCGAATTCAGCAGCCATTCGAACTTCCAGTCCGCGTCGCCTTCGTCGGAGGCATATACCTTAACGCCGCGCTCCGCAAATTCCCGGGTGCCCGAGATATAATCGGCGTGGATGTGCGTATCGGCCACAGCAACGATTTCAAGGCCCTCTTTCCGGGCGATATCGAAATACGTATCGATGTCGCGCTCGGGGTCGATTAGAATTGCCTCACCGGTGGCCTGGCAACCGATCAGGTACGCATACTGCGCCAGTTTCTCGTCGAAGATCTGTTTGAAGTACATGATTTCTCGGTGAAGTGGAATACTTTTCTGGTAAACGTGTTGGTTCCGCTGCTGTTGCTAATGCGGCAGCATAGGTCGCATCGCTCCATAGACCCATGCACCCGCAATAGCGGATGCGACGGCTACGAGAATGACCAGAAAACCGTTGCCTATAAGCGCGAACATCGGGCCCGGACAGGCGCCCGTCAATGCCCAGCCGAATCCAAAAATGATGCCCCCGGCCCAGTAGCGGGTTC
>JACZYK010000186.1 GCA_022571135.1 Bacteroidota bacterium | reverse complement strand
CGCGTTGCCGTCGGTCGCGCCATCGTCAGGAAGCCAAGGGTTTTTCTCTTCGACGAACCACTCTCCAACCTTGACGCAAAACTGAGAGTGCAGATGCGTACAGAGATAGCGAAACTTCACCAGAAGCTGCAGGCCACCATGATCTATGTCACACACGACCAGGTGGAGGCCATGACGATGGGTGACCGGATTGTAGTCATGCGCGACGGCCATGTCGAACAGATCGACACCCCTATCAATCTCTACGACCACCCCACCAATCGATTCGTAGCCGGGTTCATAGGAAGTCCGTCGATGAATTTCTTCGGGGGCACGATCGTCCGGGATGACGGGCTTCGGTTCAAGGAAGCCGGAGACGGAATCTCGTTGCCGCTATCGCGCGCACAGGCGGCCGCGCTTTCCGCGTACGTCGATCAAGTTGTGACCCTCGGGATTCGCCCCGAGGACATATTCGTGGAGGGGAGTCTCTACATACGGGGCGAGGCGGCGACGGTCGAACTGTCGATGGATCTTACCGAAACCCTGGGGAGCGAAATTATCGTTTACGCCCACACGCGGCAAAACAAAATGGTAGCACGCGTCGCTCCGCAACAGCTTCCAGGCCCTGGAGAATCTGTTCGACTTGCGGTCCTGATCGAGAAGGTACATTTTTTCTGCGCGGAATCGGGAAGCCGCATCGGTTGAAGTAGGGCCTGTTAACGCTACCTGAAAACTTCCTGTACCCGCCTGTAAACCTAGATCAACAGGGGCCTTTATGTTTTTCGTTCGGTTCATCCGGAACGGAGACGCAAAAGCGCTTCTTCTGCGCATTGGGCGTATATTTTTCATTTCAAACCTGCCACCCTCCGCACAGCTTAAGATTTGAGAACCCCCTGCCGATAAGGGAAGAACCAACCGTTTGCTCAAAGATGGGCAGCGACGTCTCTACCCCGGGAAGCCGCTGCCAATAAGCTCACGGAACAGGTTCTTTGGCAGTGCCGAAACGCTCTTAAAGAGCGCAAAGCGCCCAACAGCGGCCCGAAAGGAGCCGCACAATGCAACGGCTTCCAACCAAACGGGTACCTCACGGAGGGAACGGGTTCTGGCAAACCTTCTCTCCCACGAATTCGCTTTCGAGCGTTTCGACCGGGTACAACCGGAAAACGGAACGAGTTCATGCGAAAGACGATACGTGGGATACGTGTATCCGTATCCAACATAGGATTCCTATGCCTTCTCGGCACGGCGATCGGCCTCCAGGGGCCGACGGCTTCCGGCGCCCCGGCGCCCCCCGTCTCCTCCTCCTCGGAATCTCCGGGAGCCCATAATGTCGAATCCTCCGACTCCAAATACACGGGCAGAAGCTCGGAAATTCGCGTTAGGATATTCGACCGCATCCAATCTAGAAACATTCATCTGAGCAACTCCGGATCCGGACTGACGATCTACGTCGGCGATAATGACACGCCCATTTATCAGATCCGTACGGGTACGACGATCGAGTTGTCCATAGGTGGAACCGATGTATACCTCCGCGCCGGAAACAAAGGCCTGCACGCCGGATCAATCAGAATTGCAGCGTCGGACGGTGAGACATTCTCGCTCCGCACGCAGTCGGGTCCGGTTGGAACGAGGCAGTATTTCGGACAACTAGAAGTTCGAGTTCGGCCCGATGGTTTGGGATTCGAGATGATCAACCGCGTGCCTCTCGAAGCCTACATCGAAGCCGTGGTCGGATCGGAATACGGTCTGGGCGATCTCGAGGGCTCGAAGGCGATGGCGGTTGCTGCGCGTACGTACGCAGTGTATGCCATGCAGAACATTGAGAATACGTTTCACCTTGTGGACAGCGATCGTGCCCAGGTTTATCGGGGAGCCGCGGCAGCTACTCCCCTAACCCGTGAGGCCGCCCGCGCGACTGCCGGAGAGGTCTTGACGCACGAAGGAGAACCGATCGAAGCCGTATACTCCTCATCCAACGGGGGTCATTCGGCAAACAACGAAAGCATCTGGGCCGGAACACCCTTTTCATACCTGCGCGGTCGAAAGGATCCCTACGACAGCGTGTCTCCGGATGCCTCGTGGCGTTTCGAGCTCGAAGCGAAGGCACTCCACCGTGAACTTTCCCGTCGATACGGTCTCAAGGTGAAGGAGGTCCGGTTTGATCGGCCCGGTTCGGACGGCCGAGTCACGAGCGTGACCCTCGTCTCTGACGGCGGCAGAGATCGCGTAATTTCAGGAAGTCAGTTCCGATGGGCGGTCGTCTCGAATCACGGGGAAAAGAGCCTCAAGAGCACATTTTTCAAGGCCAGGAAGAAGCGTGGCAAATATCGGTTCGACGGACACGGATACGGACACGGCGTGGGCCTGAGCCAATGGGGAGCGCACGGGATGGCGAATAGTGGGTATGGATACCGCGATATCCTGGACTTTTATTATCCGGGTACGCGGCTTGATCAGCGATTCGAGGGGTCTTCGCTCACACCCGGAGCCGTATCGCTTCCGGTTATCGCTGCCAATTCTGGTGCTTCGTCGTCCTGGACATCTTCGACGGTATCTACCGTCGCAAGCTGGGGCCGAAGCATGGACTCCAAAGTCAAATCTGAGGCGGCTTCCGTTGAGGGCTCAAGCAGCTCGTCCACCCGGAGCTCGGGCGAAAAATCCACTCGACTGAAAAAACACCGTCTTGGATGGTGATCGTCGGGGTTTGGAGTTCCTTAAACAGAAATTTTTTCTTTTTCCATTCGGACGAAGATTCGTGCGATTGTAGCTTCTGCGGCCCGATAATAGAATCCCACCGGCTCAACCCAGGGAATGATCGCACGCCGGTGTCCCTGGTCTGATATGTCTGACAGACACCGTTTGAGAAGTACGGATCCCAGTCCCAGTCCCCTGAACGCGGGATCGGTGCCCATCGGCCCGAACCATCCCGTCCCGATGTTATTTCCGTCGTAAGCCGAGAATGCCACAACCGAACCACTACGGACGGCTATGTGCAGACTGATCGGAACGTTTCGGAATGTGCGCGCGACCTCGTCGCTCCAGGATGGCCAGTGCTCGGCAAGCAGCGCATAAACAGCGTCCTCGTCTCGTCTCCCGCGCGCCTGATTTGAAACCCGCGTGCGATGAGGTCAGCGTTCTCTGCGTTCGTATCGAACTGTACGGAGCCGAGTTCATAGTGGAGGGACACGTCGAGGTTGTATGTCTCCCCTATCACGCGATAACCGTGTCGTTCGAAAAACCGGATGGCTTGGGCGTAACGCACGTCGACTCCCGGTGTGAGATAGTTGGGCGCCGATTCGCCCAGTCGGATGCGGTCAACGCCGGATTTTACCAATGCGCTTTCTATCTCGTCCAGAAGAGAAGATCCGATGCCGCTGCCCCGGTATTCAGATCGCACGGCCAGAAACTTCAGGAAGCCCTCCGCCATCTTTCCCCCGGCCTTCGTTCCCCCGGTTCGCACTACGCCGACGACGAAACCAAGGACGAGGCCATCTTCTTGATCCAGCAGACCGAACTGCGAGCGGTACCCGGAGTCCTCGGCCACTTTCTCGTAAAAAAGCCCTGCCGAGACCGGGTCGAAGGGCGCCGAATCGTTCCAGCAACCGATGAGCCGATCGAAATCTTCCGTTCGGATCTGGCGGATCATGTCTCAGACGGCTCCTTCTTCTTTCCGAACTCCGAGTCGAGCGGGATGAACCACGCCGCAATGAAGCCCGGGATCGTCGCCAGCAGCACCCAGATGAAGAATTTCTGGTAGCCGAGCGTCTCCTGAATCCAACCGCTGACCATTCCCGGGAGCATCATGCCGAGCGCCATGAAACCCGTGCAGATCGCGAAATGGGATGTCTTGTTCGGTCCGTCGGCTACGTAGATCATGTAGAGCATGAACGCCGTAAATCCGAAACCGTACCCGAATTGTTCGACGGCAATAGCGATGTTGACGACGAGATAGCTTTCGGGCATCGCGTAAGCAAGGAATACATACACTGCATTCGGAAGGTTTATAGAGGCGACCATCCACCAGAGCCAGTATTTGAGGCCGTGACGGGCCGCGAGTACCCCTCCGAGTATCCCCCCGACAGTCAGGGCGGCGACTCCAACGGTTCCGTACACGAAACCGACCTCGAAGGTGCTTAGCCCGAGCCCACCAACGTCCTGCCCGTCAAGCAGGAAGAGCGGCGCTATCTTGGATAGCTGAGCCTCTGCGAGTCTGTAGAGCAGGAAGAACGCCAGACTGACGGCGATGTACTTCTTCCGGAAGAAGGACACGAACGCACGGACAACCTCCCGATACAGGTTTCCCAGTGAGCCCGGAGACCTAAGATCGTCCGCCGTAGGGCGCGGTAGAATCCGGCTGTGCCACGCGAATAGCAATCCGAACATGCCGGCTGCGACGAAGAAAACCGCGGACCACGCAGCATGAATATCCCCGAAGCTCTCCTCTAGGAATCCTGCCAGCATGACCAGGAAGCCCTGTCCCGCAATCGTTGCAAATCGATAGAACGTCGATCGGATACCCACGAACCAGACCTGAGTGTGGACATCCAGACCCAGCATGTAGAATCCGTCAGCCGCGATGTCATGCGTAGCCGAACTGAACGCCAGGAGCCACAGAAACGCCAGCGAGTAGCGAAAAAAATTGTCCGCGGGGATGGTGAGTGCCACGCAGGCGAGTCCTGCCCCGATGAGGAGTTGCATCCAGACAATCCAGATGCGTTTCGTCTTGATGACGTCTACAATGGGACTCCAGAAAGGCTTGATCACCCAGGGCAGATAGAGCCAGCTCGTATAAAGCGCGATATCCGTGTTGGAAATGCCGAGGCGTTTATACATCATCCCCGAGACGATCATCACCATCACGTAGGGTATGCCCTCCGCAAAATAGAGCGATGGCACCCATCTCCAGGCGGATCGGGTGCCCTCCGGGCGGGTCTCCTCGGATCGGGCGTTCGTGGGCTGAGATTCGGACGAATCCGTTGCTTGGGTATCGCTGCTATTCACTGTCGAGATAGTTCAATATGGCCCGCATCGTCAGTGCGCGTTCGTGGGCGTCGGTAATCGTTTCGAAAGGAAAGCCGAAAACGACGACACGGTGCGTTCCCCTCACTCCGATCGCCGCGCTCGTAAGATTGTCCGCATACCGAAGAAGCGTCTCTCCGTCTTCTTCGACCGGCTCGATGGCGTCCGGCGACTCCACCCTATATATGGATCCGGTTCGATCCGTGCTGTAATCGATGGTGGATCCGTATGGCAGCAGCACGTCATTGGGAGCCACGATGCGTCCGCCGAGCGACGCGTGATCGGTGCGCCACTTCAGATGAAGCACGTCTTTCGAGAACAGCCGGTCCTCCTCCCGGCTCCAGGGCCCGTTCAGATCCGTTCCGACGTATGCTCCCGAGACGAACAGCCGTCCACCACGGTCGGTATACGAGCGCAGGATTTCTTGCATTTCGATGGAAAAGGTCCGGAAAGCGAGCGGACGGGCAGCTCCGGGTCCGAAGGTCGTCTTCTCCTCCCCGAGAATCAGATCGAGCGTATCGTATCCTTGAAGCTCTATCATGCCGCCCGCGACCGCCTCGTCGGAAGCCGATACGAACGAGCGCCCACAGGACATGATCGCCTCTCCGTGGACTGCCGCGAAATCAAAAGTATTACCAGCCAGAATCCGGGTTTCAAACGTGGAATGGCTGGCTCCGTGCCCCGGGGCGTCGTCGTCCAGCCACGGCGAATCCATTTCATAGTCGTACTGCTCTCCCACGTAGGAGGCGTCGTATCCATCCGGTACACCCTCGTCTACGAATCCTGCGAAA
>JACZYK010000185.1 GCA_022571135.1 Bacteroidota bacterium | reverse complement strand
CATCTCATCTTCACGCCATCTTCGTCCGTTCCTCAATCGCGAATCCTCAACGTAGAACAGCTACGCTTCCGGTTTCGCTCAATCGGTCACGAACGAATCTGACGTAAATCTGAGCGTAAAACCAATGATTTATTTTTGCACAACTCCTAAGATCACATTCGTTCACTCCCCCCCACCTCAGCCGAGTCTGTCACGGTTCTCATAGATCTTGAGGATGGCGCTGGCAATATCATCCATATCTCTCTTGCCGGTCAGAAGAAGTTTCTGGCTGATCCAGACCGCTTCCTCGCAGAGTCGGTCATTGGCGGGATAGTGCAGCTCGTCTCGGTATCTGTCGAGCCTGGTCTTTGAAAAGGCCCTCTTGAAGTTCTTCGAGTTGAGGGCGACTTCAATCAGGCCGTCCCGGTACTGGGGGCCATAGCCGCCGCCGCAGGGGATGCCTTCGGCCCGGAGGGCAGCCAGGAATCGTTCTCTGGGGGCGTTGTTGAAATACGCTTTCTGGTATCGGAAGGGGTAGAGGTGATAGGCGGCCTTGGTGACACCCTCATAGAGTTTGTGGGGAAGGATGCCGGGGATATGCCTGATCTTCGACGTCAGATACTGGGCGTTCTGCCAGCGCGTCTCGGTGTCTCTCTCGAGACGTTTCAGTTGAGAAATCAAGATCGCCGCCTGATATTCGGTCATGCGGCGATTCGTACCGATGATGGGATAGCTGCTGGTTTTTGCGACGCTGCCGTAGGGTCGACCGCAGTCGTGGTAGGAGTAGACCCTGTCCATGAGCGCCGGGTCGTTTCCCGTGACGGCCCCTCCCTCGCCGCAGGGCAGGTGTTTCGAGTTTTGGAAGCTGAAGCATCCCAGGTCACCGATAGTCCCGCATTTCTTTCCCCGCCACTCGGCCAGCCAAGCCTGGCAGGCGTCCTCGACGACAGCCAGACTGTGTTTCTTGGCAATCGCATTGATTCTGTCCATGTTGGCCGGCAGTCCCAGGATGTGCACCGGCAGAATCGCCCGCGTGCGTTCGGTGATCCTCTCCTCGATCTTGTCCGGGTTGATCTGAAAGGTCTCGGGGTCGGTATCGGCGAAGACCGGTAGCGCACAGGAACCGATCACCACGTTGTAGGTGGCGATGAAGGTATAGGGCGAAACGATCACCTCGTCACCCACACCGATGTCAAGCACATGGAGGGCGGTCAGTAGCGCACCGGTGCCGTTGACCGTGCTGACGCAGCGCTTGGCGCCCAGCAACCTGGCGTACTGCTCTTCGAACTGGGAAACCGTATTGCCGCGTCCTCTATACCAGTTGCCGCTGCGCAGGATCGATAGGATCGACTCTTCAGCGTCCCTGTCCCAGACGGGCCAAACGGGCCAGGGTTTGGTCCTGACCGGCCGACCGCCCTGGAGGGCGAGCGTTGCCGCGTTCGTCTTCGAGTTCGAACTTCCTGGAGTTAAAAAGGAAGACATTCGGATCGCCCTGCATGACGGCGTTCTGACGGTGAGTGGAGAAAGAGCCGTTCGCGAGGTTGAGGAAAACGACAACGTGGTCCGCGTCGAGCGATTCTCCGGGAATTTTTACCGGTCCTTCTCCATCCCGACGGTCATCGATGAAAAGAAAATCGATGCAAAATATGCGGCGGGTGTTCTCACGCTGAGTCTGCCGAAAGCGGAAGAGAGCAAACCGCGGGCAATCAAGATCTCGTAGGACTAAAAGCGGTGATCACGTACCGGCCGCGGTCAAACCGGGCTGTCTTGCGTTGCCTTATCAGATCGGCAGAGTGAGCGTCATGCGGGTCCCCTTCCCCGGCTCGCTCTCGGCTAGAAGGGCTCCTCCGTGGGAGGTCGCAATGGCCCGGCATATTGCAAGACCAAGACCGGTGCCGCGATCACCTCGCGTCCTCGATGTATCGCCCCTGAAATACCGGTCGAAGATGAGAGCGAGCACCTCTGCGTCCATGCCTTCACCCGAATCCTCCACGCAGATTTCCACCTTAGCCGGCAATTCCTGCGCGCAGAGAGATATGCGGCCATCCGCGGGTGTATGCCGGCGGGCATTGGATAACAAATTGTCCAGCAGACGCAGCAGACGCGTACCGTCCCCTTCCAGAATCGGAAGAGAGCCGGGGATATCGTGGATAAATTCGATTTTCGCTTCCTCCATGGGGCCGGTATGCCTTCGAATCACGTCGTTGAGAAGCTCCGCCAGCGGCACCGGTTCTCGTCTGAGTCGGGGCTCCGGGTTTTCCAATAGACTGAGTTCGAACAAATCCTCCACGAGACGCTGGATGTAATTGACCTGGACGTCTGCCGAAAGTAGCGCACGGAGCACATCATCGGATCTTTCTTCCCTCTGGAAACGTCGGCCTTCTTCGACAAACCCCTTCAGTGCGGCGAGCGGGGTTCGCAGATCGTGGCCCACGTTTGCAACGAGCTCCCGGCGCAGCCGATCCGTCGTCTTGAGCGCTTCGACGCTCTCGGCGACCTTCTCCGCCATCGCGTTGACGGCGCTGCCGAGTCGGGCAATTTCGTGGTCCCCCTCAATGTCTACGCGGGAGTCAAAATTTCCCGCTCCAATCTCCTCGACCTGGGCTGCGATTCTTCTGAGCGGACGTACCATCCACCACGTAAATCCGGCTCCAAGAGATATCGCCATCGCAACGGCAACGAGAATGACCGTCCACAACGCCCTTCGAAAAGCACTTCGCGTGGGTGCCAGTTCGCGGGCCATCGTCTCGGTGATTGGCTGAACCATCACCCCGCCAACGATGATACCCGACGGGTCGTAAAGGGCTGCAATCGCCGACCCCCCTGCGACCGCGTCATCGCTCCGATCTACCGTTATATCACCGGCTGCTATTCTGGCCTCCGCATTCCCCGGAACTACCGGCTTTACGGTCGAATCCGACACAGGACCCTCGAAGGCGTCGGATGCAGGATAGAAGACACCGAGGAGCTGCCCATCGATATCCAGTAGCGATACGGGATCCGGAAAACGATAGGACAGATTGGCCAGGATTTTCTCTGGAAGTTGCTCCAGACCGAGTTCGAGAGGAGCGCCCGCGCGTTCAATTTCCTCGGCCAGGGCATCGATTCGGACTCGAAGGCTGTTCTCCGCCAGATCCGCACTCCGGTCCGACGCGAACCACACCGTGAACCAGATGGCCAGAAGTCCTGTCGCAAGTTGTGCGGCCACGAGGGCGCCCGAAACTCGCCAGAAAACCGAAGTACGCCGGCTCTGTCTGGGTTGCGTCATCATCCCTCGACGTCTACCTGGAACTTATACCCTACGCCCCAGACCGTCCGAATAAACGCCGGATTGCCTGGGTCTTTTTCAATTTTCGCCCTCAATCTCTGGACGTGCGAGTCCACGGTCCTGTCGTAGCCTTCATACTGGATATCCCAGACCTTGTCCAGGAGCTGCAGCCGCGTGAACGGCCGGTCCGGATTTCTGGCCAGGAAAACCAGCAGCTCGTACTCGAGCAGGGTTAGCAGGATTTCCTCCCCATCGACCAGTACCCGCCTGCGCACCGGATCAATCGAGAGGCCTCCGACAACGATCGGTTCCTCCATTCCGGCCGACGCTTCTCCCTGTTCCGATGTCAATCGAAGTCGACGAAGCGCCGAGCGGACCCGGGCAACCAGCTCGCCCAGGCTGAAGGGCTTGGTCACGTAATCGTCCGCTCCGACCTCCAGGCCTACGACTTTATCGACCTCGCTTGTCCGAGCGGTCAACATGATGATATAGAGCAGTGGATACTCGGCACGAAGTCGTCTGCACACCTCCAGTCCGTCGATCTCCGGAATCATGATGTCAAGCAGCACGAGATCCGGAAGCCGCTGCTCCACGGACACCAGAGCGTCCGGTCCGTTTTCAGCGGTACGCACATCGTACCCCGATTCCTCGAGGCGCTGCCTTACGAGACCTCTCAGTTCAGCATCGTCTTCTACCAGAAGGATTGTTGCCTGGGACATAAATCGATCGGCGTCAAATGTTGTCGGATGCGGACTCTACCGTCCGCGCAAATATACAGCCTCGCAGTCGGGCCACGATGTGCCCCGCGGTTGGGCGTCAATATTCCACAGTTTTGTGACAACTCCGGTCAGATGACACGGTATACTGGCGTGCCCGTGAGAGCGATATGTTCGAATAAATCTCAATCAGGCGGGTTGCCGGCTCGAAAAACCGTTACCGTACATGAATCATTCAGCCCATACCGATCATCTTTCCAGATTTGTCGGATGCCTGGTTCTGGCCGTTTTTCTGTTCTCGTCCGGACCGGCCGGCGCCCAGGACCGGACCAACCCCGCAGAGCGGTTTCGGTCATGGATGAGTGGACAGGAAAATCTACTCGCGCGGCTGGATACGTTTCGGGTTACGGAAACGGTTCGACACTCGGTTGACGGAGGCTTCGGCAGGCGAAACATGGGAAGCTGGGCCATCATCACCGGAGGACGAAACATCCGTCCTCCTCAGAGGGAATTCCTTTCCTTTTCAGGCCCTGGAGGCGGTATCCCGCCAATCCAGAACGAGAGAAGGCGGAGGCAGATGCTCTCGGTTATGCGGCCGGAAGTGTTGCGGCGGCTCGACTCCTTCATCTTTCCTGGTCAACTTTTTGGACGCTTCAAACCGGCCGGATCACCGTCTATTGAGGAACGTGACGGGATAGAGTACTGGCGATTAGACACAGTCCCGCGCGCGCGCCAGGGGCCCTTCGCACGCCTGACCGCCTGGTTCGACGCAGCCAACTTCTCGCTTCGCGCGTCTCATGCAATTCTTCCGCTTCCGGGCAGGGCCAGACTTTCGATACGGACGAACTACGAGACGATCGACGGTCTCGATGTCCCGATTCGAAGAGTGATCAAAGGATCGGTCCCCATGCGCCGAAGAATGCGCATGTTCCTTTCCGATTTTGAGCAGATCATCCGGTATTCGGACTACGAGTTGAAATTCCAGGAGTAGTACGAAGGTTCGATACGTCCTGCAATTGCCGGCGTCAGGATACCTACTTGACACCCGATGTTTCCTACTGGCCGGCCGGGGGGCGCTGCAATCGTCTGAGCGGGTGCCGACCCTCAGACGCCCAACTGCTCGATTGCGTCCCGGATATTGGCTTCGGCCGTCTCGCGGGTCGGTGCTTCAGAATAAATCCGAAGTACCGGTTCCGTGCCGGAGGCACGAACCAGCAGCCACCCCTCATCCAGGCGGTGCTTGAATCCGTCGAGTGTATCGAGCGACCGGACGGGCGAGCCTGCAATTTCCGACAACCCGCACTTTTCAGAGAGAAAACGCAGCGCTCTTAATTTCGCCGATTCTGTCGTGTGTACATCAACACGGTGGTAAGCATGCGGCCCGAAATCGTCCAAGATCTCGTTGACGAGCGCCGAAAGGTACTTCCCGCGGCGAGCCATCATCTCGAGAATGAGCAAACCGATATAGATACCGTCGCGCTCCAGAATATGCCCTTTTACGGCCATCCCACCGGATTCCTCTCCACCCACCAGCACGTCGTTCTCCAGCATGTAATCCACGATAAACTTGAAACCGATGGGCGTCGTATGAACATGCAGACCGTATGCACGGCCCATCGCGTCCAGCATATCGGTCGTCGAGATGGTCTTCACGATGTGACCGGAAAGTTTTTTATCCTCATGCAGATAGCGGACGAGCAGTGTCAGCAGCCGATGCGAATCCACGAACCGACCTTTCTCGTCGAACATCCCGATGCGGTCGGCGTCGCCGTCGGTCGCTATGCCGGCGGAACAGGACCGGGAGACTACGATTTCCTGTAATTCCGGCAAGTAC
>JACZYK010000184.1 GCA_022571135.1 Bacteroidota bacterium | reverse complement strand
CTCGCGCGAAAACAACTCTACATCAAATCTTTCTCTAGGGCTTTCGCACCCATATTCGCGTGGATTCTTCTGACGGTAGCCGTAATCGGTATTGAAGATCTCTCGACCGCCGCCCTGGTTCTGGTCTCGGTCCTCACGATGTGCTTCATTGCCCGTGTCAGCGTTCTCCACATCGGTGCTGTGGGCGCCGTCGGATTGATTCTGGCCTACACACTTTTGATGGCATCGCCGGGTCGGGCCTCCCGGATCGAGTCGTACCTCGGCGTGAAGCTCTTTCCCAACACCGAGGAGACGGAGGTCTTTTCGGTCCAGAATGAAGGGTATCAGGCACAGCAAGCCCGAATCGCTTTCGCCATGGGGGGGATATCCGGTGTCGGACCGGGAAAGAGCGTACAGCGTGACTTCCTGCCGGCGCCGTACAACGATTTCATTTATGCAATCATCGCAGAGGAATATGGCGTCGTAGGAGCCGTGCTTTTACTGATGGTCTACGTCGTCATTCTCTCCCGGGGATTGCTCAGGATCGCAAGAAGGGCGCCCGATCCACTCGGTCTCTTTTTGAGCGCAGGGCTCGTCGTGATGCTGGTCCTCTACGGCTTCGTGCACGCGGGCGTGACCTGCGGCCTGTTGCCTGTGACCGGTCTGCCCCTTCCGTTCGTTTCCTACGGAGGCACCTCTATGATGGCCAGCGGAATGATGATGGGAATACTGTTGAACGTATCGAGGCAGGTAGAGTGATTAAACGCGACGGACATATCGGGACACGTGCTCCCAGGGTGCTCCTCTCGGGTGGTGGTACGGGCGGCCACGTATATCCGGCCATCGCGATCGCCGATGCGGTGAAGCGTAATCGCCCAGACGCCGTTATCGCCTTTGCCGGCTCGAGGGATAGAATCGAATGGACGGCTGTACCGAGGGCCGGGTATCCGATCCACGCCGTCTCCGTTCAGGGGTTTCAGCGGCGTCTGACCCTCAAGAACCTCACGCTTCCGATTACTCTTGCGCGAGGGCTCGTCCAGTCGTGGAATCTCGTGGAGGCTTTCGACGCAGACGTGGCGGTCGGGACCGGAGGCTATGTGTCTGCGCCGGTCATCTGGGCTGCGCATCTGAGAAATCGCCCCGTTCTCATACAGGAGCAGAATGCACACGTCGGTGTCACCAATCGCATACTGGCCCGGTTCAGCGATCGGATCCACACGGCGTTTCGGGAGACGCTCGAAACGTTTCCCGCCGACCGGACCGTACTCTCCGGAAACCCGACGCGGATGAAGCTCCTGAACGTAGATCGCAACGAGGCGAGAGCGTATTTCGAGGTGGAGCAAGGCCAACGTGTGTTACTCGTACTGGGGGGTTCCGGTGGAAGCCGGGCCATCAACCGGGCGGTGGAGTCGCAGCACAGAGACATTCTCGAAGATACCTCAGTCGTCCTGATATGGCAGACCG
Organism: Bacteroidota bacterium; assembly: GCA_022571135.1. Taxonomy (GTDB): domain Bacteria; phylum Bacteroidota; class Rhodothermia; order Rhodothermales; family UBA10348; genus JACZYK01. The sequence continues at coordinate 4,369 of JACZYK010000184.1, read as the reverse complement.
GTGCACGATACTTCGATCGCATAGCGGGATCGATAGAATCTCATCCGAGACTCCGAATCCGCAAGTTCATCGACAGGATGGACTATGCCTATGCGCTCTCGGATCTGGCCGTGTGCCGATCGGGCGCTTTGACCTGCAGCGAACTCCTGACGACCGGAACGCCTTCGATCCTGGTACCGTCTCCGAACGTGGCCGCAGATCATCAGACTCGGAACGCACAGAGTCTCGTATCCATGGGGGCGGCGTCCATCCTGTCCGAGCTGGATATGCAGACCGGACTTTTCGATCTATGGAGCAGACTCTGGAACGATGCAGACCGACTGAAAAGAATGGCCGGCAGGGCCGCTGAAAACGCCACACCGGATGCTGCGGACAGGATTGCGACAGACGTTTTGGAATTGGCGGCGACGAGATCCCGATGACGAAGAAGACGAATATAACGAGACGTCAGCCCATGTTTGGGAGGATCCATCAGGTTCACATGGTAGGGATCGGCGGAATCGGCATGAGTTCGATCGCCGAAGTACTTCTCTCTCGCGGTTACGCCGTCACAGGCTCAGACTTGAGCAAAAGCGAAGTGACCGACCGCCTAAAGGAGCGGGGTGCAAGAATCTTCGAGGGTCACGACCGTAGCCATATCGGCGATCCTGACGTTGTCGTCTATTCGTCGGCAGTCGAGCCCGGTGCAAATCCGGAGACGCTCGAGGCGGACGCACGCCGGATACCGCTCATTCCACGAGCCGTGATGCTGGGTGAACTGATGCGAACAAAGTTCGGCATCGGTATAGCGGGAACCCACGGAAAAACTACGACCACCTCGATAGCGGGAGCGGTCGTTGAGGCCGGCGGCTTCGATCCCACGATTATCGTCGGGGGAAAGGTATCCGCATTCGGATCGAATACCCTCTCCGGTGAAGGCGACGTGATTCTGGTCGAAGCGGACGAGTATGACCGGACATTTCTGCGTCTCACTCCCTCGCTCGCGGTCGTTACTAATATCGAGGAAGAGCACCTTGACATCTATCGAGACCTGGAAGATCTGACGAACGCCTTCGTTCAGTACGCCAACAGCGTTCCCTTCTACGGAGCGGCGATCCTCTGTCTGGACGACAGGAACGTCCGCGCAATTATGGATCGGATTGACCGACGCGTGATTACCTATGGCTATGCGAGGCAGGCAGATGTCAGGGCTGAACACGTGCGACAGGATGGTTATCGAATGACCTTCGATGTGTACTTCCACGATGAGCTTCTGGGCACAGTCGTTCTCCACATGCCCGGCCACCACAACGTGCGGAATGCACTGGCTGCCATCACGATCGGTCTGGAACTCGATATGGAGTTCGATCAGATACGGACGGGAGTCGATTCGTTCAAGGGCGTTGAGAGGAGAATGCAAGAGATCGGCTTCGAGGCCGGCGTACGCGTGGTCGACGATTATGCGCACCACCCGACCGAAGTCCAGGCCACGCTTGAGACGGCTGCCGCCTGCTGGGACGAGTCCCGGCTTGTAGCGGTTTTCCAACCGCATCTTTATTCGAGAACCAGGGATTTCAAGGAGGCGTTCGCGCGCTCCTTTTTCCATGCCGACGTACTCGTTGTCATGGATGTGTACGGAGCCCGTGAAGAACCCATTGAAGGGATTGACGGATCGGTGATCGCCGATATGGCCCGATCAATGGGAATCCGCGAGGTTCACTATGTGAGGGATCGAAAAAAAATGCCCGGCTTTGTCGCCTCACTGACGCGACCGGGAGATGTCGTTCTGACGCTCGGAGCGGGCGACGTCTGGCGCTACGCCAGACGACTGGTCGATGAGCTTCGATTGAAGGCGGAGCGAAACACGGCCGAAATTGATGGGACCCGCGACGAACGAAACGTAGACCGAATTGACCGTGTCTGAAAACCTACAGGGATATATGAGAAGAGCGGGATTCCTTCAGGGGATCGCAATTCTGCTTGTACTGTCCGGTGGCTTCATGGGGTGGCGCTGGCTGATGCAGGTGACCCTGGAGAGCGTTGAAATTAGGGGTACGCTCAATGCCACCGATATCGAGATCCGAGAACTGGTTGCGCTCGATACGGGTATCGTACTCTACCGGCTGGATACCGTTGTGATAGAGGACAGGATACGGCGTCACCCATGGGTCGAAAGCGCGAACGTATCCAGGCTGCCTACCGGAACGATGATCGTGGACGTGACCGAGCGAGAGCCGGTTGTCCAGGTGATAGAGGACGGTGGAAGACCCGGTTTCTATATGGATCGATTCGGTTTCCCGATGGCACGCACGGATTCCAGTATCTATGATGTACCGCTGTTCTTCGGATATTCTCAGGCCTACCACCCGTTGAAACGAACGGAGGATCCGGTAGTGCGAGCGTTTCTGGAAGCGCTGGCCGATGCGCCCGGGGAGTCGCGTCGAATCATATCGGAAGTCTCTCTTCGATCGGGCGAAGTGTGGCTGCGTCTGGTGCCGGCGGGCAACCACGGAGCCACTCCGGTTCGCATGGGGGACCGCGAGTTTGGCGAGCGTCTGCTGCGCCTCGCAGCATTCTGGGAGCAGGCGATGATCACGAGGCAGGATAAGGTTTTCGAGTTGATCGATCTCCGTTTTAAGAGCCAGATCGTGGCTCGGGAAAAGCCCCGGTGAATATCGGGGCCACATCCCGGGTCGAAGCAATATCAATAAATCGTTATGAATGAACACATCGTAGTAGGACTCGATATCGGAACCACGAAAGTCTGTGCCGTAGTGGCAACGACGGACGAATTGGACCGCATAATCGTACTCGGTGTCGGAGTTTCGGAATCCGACGGCTTGAACAGAGGGGTTGTCGTAAACATCGACAGAACCGTGACGGCCGTGAAACTGGCAATGAAAGAGGCCGAGCACATGGCCGGCGTTGATGTTCAGAATGTCATCGTAGGCATCGCCGGTGACCACGTTCAGAGTTTTCAGTCGAGAGGTGTCGTAACGATATCCAACAAGGACGGAGAAATAACCGATCAGGACGTGCAACGCCTTCTCGAGGACACGACACACGTGGCCATGCCGGCGGATCGCGAGATTCTACACGTCATACCGCAGGAGTTTATCGTGGACGGGCAGGACGGCGTGGCAGATCCGATTGGAATGAGCGGTGTTCGCCTGGAGGCCAACGTGCATATCATCACGGGCCTCGTATCGGCAGCAAAGAACATATATCGGTGCATACAGAAAGCCGGATACCACGTGGCCGATATCGTGCTCGAGCCGCTGGGCTCCTCCTTTGCCGTGTTGCATCCGGATGAGAAGGAAGTCGGCGTGGCCCTGATCGATATAGGAGGAGGCACAACGGATATAGCAGTTTTCGAAGAAAACACGATCCGGCATACCGCCGTCATCGCGGTGGCGGGAAACAAGGTGACCGACGATATCCGCAAAGGACTCGGGGTGATGCGGGATCAGGCCGAGCAACTGAAGTGCGGCTTCGGCGTGGCGCTCGTGGACATGGCCGAAGACGAGGAGATTCAGATTCCAGGAATCGGTGGACGGAGCGAGAAACGTATCGGGAGGAGTACACTGGCGCAGATCATCCAGCCGCGGCTGGAGGAGATTCTCGAAATCGCCGCTATCGAGATAAAGCGCAGCGGATATGCCCGTCATCTGTCGGCCGGTGTAGTACTGACCGGAGGCGGATCCATGGTGCCGGGGACAGACGAGCTTGCGGCTGAAGTGCTCGGAATGGAAGCACGAATCGGACGGCCAATGGGCATCTCGGGAGGCATGGTGAAGGAGGTCAGCGATCCAAAGTTTGCGACCGGAGTGGGTCTGGTGCTCTATGGACTTCGGCCCGATATCATTGGAGGCACTCCATTCAGAACCGATATGAGCGATGGGATCGACGGATCCGCGAACGGGGAAGGACTCGCTCGCAACATCGCCAGAAGAATGAAAACCTGGTTCGATGAGCTATAAGAAGCTAGGGTCTATTAACGCTAACAGGCCCCATACAACATACTTCAGATCTGCTCATTTTGGAGCATTGATTGGAAGCGATCCTAACTGAACAACTGGAGGTTCAAATGGAAACTTTATTCAGCACCCACTTCGCGTTTGACGACGCACTGAATGAGGCGGCGAAGATATGTGTGGTGGGCGTAGGCGGAGGTGGTGGAAACGCCGTCAACAACATGATAGAGAAAAGAATCGCGGGGGTCGAGTTTTTTGCGATCAACACCGATTCACAGGCTCTTGCGGCCAATCTTGCGCCGAATAAGGTGCAGGCCGGTTCGAACCTGACCAACGGTCTCGGAGCCGGCGCCAGGCCGAGCATCGGAGCGGAGGCTGTGGAGGAAAATCGGCTTGAAATCGAAGAGGCCCTTCGC
>JACZYK010000183.1 GCA_022571135.1 Bacteroidota bacterium | reverse complement strand
GAACGAATTCCGAGATCTACTGGGATAAGATCACCTGGTCGTCGGCGCGTCCGGAAGTAGAAGTTATTGAGCAGCGGCTCGAAGCCGCCGACGCGGAGTTGCGCTTCCGGGGATTTTCGAGGGTGACGACAACCGGACGGTCACATCCCGAGGTCCCGCTCTACGACGAACTCGCGCTGAAAGGACCTGTCTGGCGCACACTGAATGGATATTACACGAGGTACGGTGACGTCCGCCCGTTGCTCCGAAGCGTAGACAATCGGTATGTGATCATGAATGCGGGAGACGAGATGGTATTGCGGTTTCCCGCACCTGAACCGCCGCCGAGAGGCTGGGTGCGCGATTTCATCCTCAATGGAGACGGATGGACGAAAGACGGCAGCCCCAATACCAGGTTTTCGAGAACGGTTCTGCCGCTTCCCGACCATGGGCATCCGGATTATTCGGAGCCGCCGGGCCGGTTGGAAGAGGATCCTGTCTATAAGAGATATCCGGACGACTGGCAGCGTTATCACACGCGGTACGTCTCGTCCGACGACTTCGACGGCGCGCTTCGAAGCGATCGTTAGCGGCGGGGCCGGTGCGTGCAGACGGGCTCAGCCGCGGGCCCGAAGGCCGGAAAGCACTTCGTCCAGACGCTCGAAATATACATTGGCTCGCTCCGGACTGAGCACTCCGGAAGAAGCCGAAAGCGAATCCACCAGCGGATCGAACAGCGGACAGCCGGCGCTGCGGGCCAATGCCGGAGCGGAGCCGGTCCGCGTGTCTCCCTCTCCGGGAAGCTGCGAGAGCGAATCCTGCGTGAGAAACCGAATGGCGTCGCCCAGAAGGGCGAATCCCTCTCGCGCTGATCCCCTACGCCATGCGAGATACGCCTTCAGAAAAACGGCCTCCAGATTCTTGTCGTCCGTTCCCAGCACCATGTCGAAATATTCGCTCGCCCGATCAAACCTGCCCTCGATCAGCGCGGTTTCCCCGAGACGGAGCGCAGGACCGATTTCCTCCGGATTGTGCTTGTGTATGTGCGCGAACGCTTCTCGCGCCTTATCCACGTCAAAAAGCGGTATGTCCGGTCGGCACAGGAAAAGATGGCCGAGCTGCGCGTATGCGCGCAGACTGGTCGAATCCACCTCCACCAATCTTCGCCAGGAGGCTTCGGCCTCCTCCCAGGAACCCAGTTCCAGATTGACGTTACCGAGGTTATAGAGGGCATCCGCGTGCATTTTGTTGTCGAGCAGGGCTTTCGTGTAGGCGGCGCGTGCCGAATCGTACGCGCCCTGCTTTCTAAGACGAGTGGCATCGCGGTAATTGTTCCAGAATCTCCGTACACGCTGTTGCTCGGCACGGTCGACGACTGGCTCTTTCTGAGTCGATTCGCCCCGGTCAGATCCACAACCCGATGCCGCGACGAGGTGGAGCGCGAGAAGGAGCGCGGTCCACGCGCATATGATACACCGTCTCACTTCCCGCTCTCCTTCTCCTGAATGATGATCTGTTGGTCCACTGCGATCCCGGACAGAAGCGACGTCCGGCCGCTCGGCCAGCGAACCTCCACCGTTTCCACCTGCGTTGCATTTTCGAGGCCGAAATGGGCCACCGCACTGTTCTGAGACAGGTAAGAAGACTGGGCGCCCACTTCCTGAATCGCAACCGTTCTTTCAGTCGTTACGCGGATCCGTGCCCCGATGCCCCGGCTGTTGCTTACGCTCCCCTCCAGTACGATCTGGAGCCAGTGGTTTAGCGATTCGCCCCGGTTGTTCAACAGTACAGCGTTTCCGCCGTGGTTCACGATGAATACGTCCACGTTTCCGTCGTTGTCGTAGTCGGCGAATGCCGCCCCGCGCCCGACGTATTCCCTGGTGAAGTGAGGGCCCGCGATCCCGGATACATCGAAAAAGCCGCGCTCGGACCCACCGTTCCAGAAAATCATGTCCCTCATGCCGATCAGCAGATGGGAAGCCTCCGCCTGCTGCAGAGTGCTTCCGTTGACGACCAAAAGATCCGGCCTGCCGTCATTGTCGAAGTCGAAGAAGGACGTACCCCAGCCGGCGTAATCCAGGGCAATCTGTCCGAGACCCTGACGATCGGCCACGTCTCTGAAACGCAGCGGAAGAACCCTCGACGCGGAGCTACCGCCTTCCCCGATCATCATATTGCTGTAGAGAGCGTTTTCCTGGGCGATCCAGTGGGTGACAAACAGGTCGAGATCCAGATCACCGTCCCAGTCCCCGACAGCCAGACCCATTGCACCCCGGTAATCGGCCACAAGGGCCAGGAGACTTACATCATCGAACGTACCGTCGCCGTAGTTGCGGTACAAAACGTTGTCGGAGACGTCGTTCGCTACGTACAAGTCGGGCCACCCGTCGTCGTCGAAATCCGCCCACGACGCCGAAAGACTCCGGCCTCGCGTATTGGCGACACCGGCCGCATGGGCAACCTCCGAAAACGTCCCGTCGCCGTTGTTCCTGTAGAGCAGATTGCGCTCGGGCTCGTACGAGGATGGATTGATGGTCGAAGGCTGTTCGATATTGTACTGCAGCTTTCGCTGTATCCGGACGCCCGATTCATACCGGACATACCCGGTTACGTACAGATCAAGCCAGCCGTCTCGATCGTAGTCGGACCAGGACACGCCCGTCCAGAATCCCTTTCGGCCACCTACGGCCGATTCCTCCGTCGTCTCCGTAAACGTCCCGTCGCCGTTATTCCGATAGAGCCGGTTTTCTCCGTAGAATGTGGCGAACAGATCTATATCACCGTCCCCGTCGTAGTCCCCCCAGGCGGCTCCCGATCCCCAGCCGCGTGCGTCTACACCGGCCGCCCGGCTGACGTCGGTGAACGAGCCGTCCCCGTTGTTGTGATACAGCACGTTATGACCGAGCGAGCCTGACGCTTCTTGGTCGGTAAGCGTGATCGGTCCGATCATGTTGACCACGTAGAGGTCCTGCCATCCATCGTTGTCGTAGTCCCCCCAGGCAGCACCCGAACCCATATCCTCCGGTATCTGGCTCGTCCTCCTCCCGGAGAAATGACTGAAATCGATCCCGGCCTCCCGCGTGACATCTACAAAGTCGACGCGCGGCGCGTCGTCAGGAACGGCTCTCTCGAGCGTGCGCGTCAGCCCGGCAATGTCGCCTCCCGGGATATACGTTTCCTTCGGCGACCGGAGCAGCCAGACCGTTCCTACGGCCAGAACCGCGAACAGTCCGCCGCCCAGAATGGTGATCAGAAGACGTCTTTTTCGGCGTGGCATCCGGGGCAGCATCAACTCAGAGACCTACTACTATCTGTTTCTCGGCTTCGGAAAGTAACGTAACACGGGACGTCACACCGGAGTCGGGTCCGAAAAGAACGTTCATCATATTCTGGTCGATCTTTCGATAGAGAAGCTGCGCCTTCACGTTGAGACGGGTATTCTCGAGCGCCGGCATTTTCATCGTGACGACACTTCTTTCCGATAGCGGTTCGGCGGCCGTCGTCAGCGCCGAAGGGCACTTGAACGAATACCTGGCCTCGTCCGAGAAACCCGGGAAAAGTGCGCGTCGATAACGAACACCTACCATTTCCCAGAGGTTGTGCCGGTCGATGAGATTTCCGTACTGGTCAACGGGCTCCACCTTGAACATGAACGTGCCAGGTTCAATGAAATGATCCTCGTCACGCTTGCCCGAGTGAAAGATTTCGTTTCCCTCTTCGTCCGTCACCGTGATTTCGATCCAGGCCTGGATGATGTCCAGCGGTCCCGTCGGGAAATCGTGGCCCACTTTGTTGTTCGTTATGGTTACCGCGATCGAGACCTCCTCGCCCGGCTGCACCCGATCGGGCACATGCAATTCGATGGGGACGGCCGGACCATCCACCCACTTGTCGGCGATTTCCGGGATTTCGATCTCGCCGCGTAGCCATTCTTCGACCAGTTCAACCTGACGCTCCCCACCGGGCAGATCGAGATGCACGGGAATGAACTGGTTGGCGCCCAGGAATCGGTGGCTGCGGTGCATGCGGTCGTCTTCGGTGCGGTTGTAGTCGAGAGCATCGCCGCTCGCCGGGTCGGTGGAAGGCACCAGCCGCATGTGGCACTCGCGGCATTCGATGGTCTTCGTCGGATCACCCGGTTCGTTCCATCGGCTGTTCTTCCAGTTGTCGTACTGATTCTGAAGCTGCACCCAGCCCACGTTGTTGATTTCCTCGTCGATGAACTGTTTGTGGCAAGCCGCACAGAACTCGGGGCTCTTGAAGAGCTTGTGCTGCAGACTCTCGACGTGCTTTTTCGGGTAGGCGCGGATTAGAAATTTGCTCGTCCATTGAGAGACGGCTCCCTCGGACAACTCGAACATATAGCGTTCCGGTTGTGCGATCACGTAGTCGGCATTTCCCTGAACGTCGGTTTCCGTTATCGCGTGGCACACGATACACGAAACGCCCTCCTCGAACCCGATCGGTGTCGTAAGATCGTCGACAAAGAGGTTTTTCGATCCGGAGAAAAGTGACACCGGATCATGGCAGCCAGCGCAGTACCTCGTGGATTCTGGCCCGTTTTGCTCGGCCATGATGTCCTGCACCCCGCGGAAAGCAGGGTCCATGGCCGACCAGCGATGCGAGCTGACTTCCCACTCTTTGACGATCTCCGAGTGACATCCCCCTGTCCCGCAGGATTGAGATCCTCCGAGTGAACGGGCGTCGAACGCACCCCCGGTATCGGTCATTGCGAGGCTCGGAGCGAAAGGCCTGTCCTCGCCGAACAGATAGCTGTAATCATCAGAAAAGCTGTTGTTAAGTTCAACCGGCCGATAGGCCAGTACCGAAAGGGCGACGAGCGCGAACAGCACAAGAGTTGTCGTGCTTACTCGGTAGGCAAACTTCCGCATCCCGGACCGGATCGCTGCGACCGGATCCTGTTTCGGGGCACGGACAACCCGCCAGACAATGAAAACGATATGAGGCAAAACGCTTACGATCAGCGCGAACGTCGAGACGATATGAATCAGATCCCAGAGATAGCTGATGCGGGTGCCAAAACCTGCCTCGAAGGTCAGTACGAGACCGGAAACACAGGCCACGATCACTGCCGCGGCCGCGAAGTAGCCCGTCAGCTTCACATGTGTCATCGACATACGCCGGTAGATCTTCCAGTGACGGATCTGGTACCAGGCCCCCGGAATGACAAATGCGAGTCCTATGACCGTATGAATCAGAACCATCACCTGGTTCGACTCACTGAATCCCAGGAGAAAGATGGACAGACCGGAGAGCGTGAGAAACAGCAGGATGCCAGCCGTGAAATACAGCAGGAAACGTTTCCACTCGGCGGCCTTCAGATCATTATTTTTCAGCGGTTGCACGTTTTCACCTTTACTTCGGTGCTGGCGAATGGGTATTCCGGACGATAGACGGCGTTGACTTTAAAACATCCTCCGCGCGTCATTCTTAATAAAGCAAACTATTCCGAATACGTATGTAGTGCGATTCCCTACATCGTGGACGGGAGGAAGCGCGGGCGTATCAAACCTGCGGACCAGTTTGTATACTCCGGCCCTGCAAATCAGTCGGTGGCGAAAATTCTGAAAAGCATGATGAATCGAAACGGCGCTCTGTTGTGGAGCCCTGAATGGATCCTGAAACCGGCTTCCGTGCGAAGTTTCATTCTTCTGATGCTTATCGTTCCCCAACTTGCAGCGTGCGGGAGCGGCGCCGGAGATGCTCTGTTTCGACGTCTGGAGGCCAGACACACGGGTATCGACTTCGAAAACATTCTGGTTGAAGATTCCACGCTCAACATGCTCACCTACCTCTACTTCTATAACGGTGGAGGCGTGGC
>JACZYK010000182.1 GCA_022571135.1 Bacteroidota bacterium | reverse complement strand
ATGGCAGGGGCTTTGCGTCCGGAATATCTCAGCTACCCAGGTCTTTCGGAAATCCCACCCGTGTTCGCCGCCGGCGTGATTATCGTACCTGCTGGAAAATGCCATGTTCTTCCGGACGACGGGCTATTCAAGTTACCGTTCTGATGGTTGTACAGACGACTTTAGTGAAAGCAGATCTTCCTTCCAGACGACGATCGCCGAGAAAGCCGCGCCTGCCAGAGCGACCGCCAGGCAAACAATGAAAGGAGACGCCCAGATCACGGCGGCGATGATCATTGCGGCGGACGGAATACTAAGGACGGCATACTGGACGTAAGGCCAGAGCATGCGCGACGCTCTGACTCCCGATAGGCGAAGTAATAGCAAAATTTGTCCCGATCTGACCAGGGAGCCTCCTGCAGTCAGAAAAAGCAGCGTCGTAAATATATTGTTTGTGGATCCTCCAATGACGAGGGCGATGGCCATAACGGTGAACATCAGCGCGCTGACAAGCAGCTCGAGTCGTTGTCGTTCCAGAACGTCAAACAAGCGAGTGAGCGGAGAGGCCACGGCTGTCAGGAAAATCCATGGGGAGATATACTGTACCATCACTCCGGCTTCTCTCCACTGGCCTCCGAACAGGAACTGAAAGACGTCCGGTCCCGCAATCGCCAGGGCCATAACGGGAAACCAGGCGAGCAACACCATACGTTTGTGGATGGTGTCCGTTACGTGATCGAGCGAGTGATTTCTTCTGGCCTCCACGGCCCGGACAAAGAACACCTGGGCCATGGCTCCACCCAACAGGCTCAAGGGAATGAACAGCACGCTGTAAGCCTGGGTATAGCTACCGAGCGTGGCCATGTCGAAGTAATAGAGGAGTAGCAGGGCGGGGAGCTGACTTGCCAGAGCTGCGATCGTTGCAGCAGGCATGGTGAACGCAGGAAAACGTCGATAGCGCTTTACGAGGTATCGGATACGTTCCATTGAAAATTCCCCGGCCAGTGCGCTCCCGACCGAGCTTCTCAGCTTGCTCGCATACAGGAGTAATGCAGCGGCGTGTCCGGCGACAAATCCGAATATCAGACCGGCGGGGCTGTTGGATAAAATTCCCGCACCAATTCTCACCGAGACCATCGAAGTGCTGTTAACAACCTGGCCTGCCGAGATCCGACCGAAAGCTTCTTTTCTCGTCAACCATAGTTCGGAAATCTTTGCGAGCCGATTGACGATAAGAATGAGAGGAACGACCCACAGCCAGTCGGCGACCTCCGGAATATCGTAGAGTGAGGCGATGTTCTCTCTGAACGGCAGTAACAGCCATAGGGACGCCGACAGGATGATCGTGAGAGAGGATGCCAGCAGAAATGAGTGGGCGCCGTCGCGCTCATCCTTCGAAAGCATCAACGCGTCTTCGTAGCGTAGCGAAACGACCGGCATAAATACGGTCACGACCGCTATAATGAATCCGAACATTCCGAAAGCTTCTTTCGGATAGAGTCGGAGAAGAATAATCTTTGCAGCGTATCCGACCATGAATGCATAGCCGGTTCCGGAGAGTAGTTTGAGGATCGGTCCTCTGAGCCCGGAGTCGCTTCTGAATTCAGCTAGGAGAGATCTGAGCAGGCTCAATATGATTCCTGTGCTGGAATAGGTATACGGTAGATCCACCAGTCTCGGTTGCTGAACACGAGATCGATGGAATCTGTTTCAATCAGATGAGGCATGGGATTTCGAAAGAGGAAGTGGGTCAGGCCGCCGAGGCCGGCAAGACGCGTCAAATCCTCTACCGAACGCCTATGATACGACTCGTCGAGGGCTCGCATGGCATCGACGCCGCCCCGCTGTCCTTCATCGATCGGCGCCTGTAGATCGAGACGATCAAACCATTCGAGAATGGCTGACTCGTGGAAAGGGAAGGCTTTAAAGTTCACGAAAACGGATCGTTCAGCGCGGGCTCTAAAGCCTGTAAAGGACGGCGGTATCGCGAATACGGCCCCGGTCGATGTATTCAATCTGACCCATCGAATCATTTCACCCTCGTTTGAGGCATTGCGATCGAGTGCAGGTAAGGCCCTGTTTGCAAGCGAGGGCAATAAGAAAGCGGCAACTATTACCAAAGCAGCGAGGCCCGTCACCGCGGCGAGTGTTCCCCGATGGGTAAGGATCAAATCGGTCCGCTTCACCAGTTTCAAAGGCACCATAGTTAGACTCGCGCCGGCAATACCAATCAGGAGTATCGCTTTTACGAGCACGCTGATTTTGAACAGTTGAAGTTTCGTGAGAACCGCCGAGGGTAGTATCGTCGTCCCTATGAAGGCAACGAGCAGCAAAATGAGAGAGGAGACGATCAGGGTGAGCAGACTCCGCCTGCCCTCGGGCAGGAAGGCCTTTTTTACGAACGTAAAGGATCCGAGTCCGAGAAGCAGCAGCCCCAGGAACCTGACGATCGCGGACCGAGGGAAAGAATCAGGGAGATAATGATGGGGATTTCGAAACGCGGTCAGGACGTAAAAGGCCTCGGAACTCCCGGTCGCTCGAAGATGCTCGATAACAATAGGAGATAATACCGGAGCGCTGACCAGCGCAAAGGATCCGCCGAGCAGGAGAGCCGCTCTTGCCCGAACCGGCCATTTTCCATCACCGGGGTCAAGCGCAATCCGGGACGCGGTATAAAGCAGACAGACAGCCGTAATCTGAAGTCCTACGAGGGGCTGAAACCAGGAGGCTATGCCGAGCAGAACACCCGCCGACACCGGTCTTCCCGACAGCATACGATCGAGCCCCCACAGAGCTATTCCCCACGACAGCATACTCGGCACCAGCATGCGATTCAGTATTTCATTCCCGCCCAGATTCCAGTAGGGAGTCAGTACGAGAATGAGCACGGAGGCGAGCAGCGAGACGGCATGATTTCCTGTCGCCCGGTGCGCGATATGGAATAGCGCGGAAACGCACAGAAAAAAAGCGAGCACGTAAACAACCAGTACGGCCGACCAAACGGGAAGAATGTGTGCAAGGGGAACAAGAAGTAGCACGAGCGCGGACCGGACGTTCCATCGTCCATTCTGGACGCCGACGAACCAATCATTGGCCAGTATATCCGGATCCAACCTGTGCATCAGCCACGGAAGGAATTCATCCTGATCACTGACCCCGAAATCGTACCCGAAACGGATGAGATAGAGAACGGCGACCACCAGAAAGGTAACCAACAGAGCACGTCTGGAGACGTTTCGGGCCGCATACTCCGGATGGAACTGCACGCCGGCCGATGGTAAATCTTCCGGTCGGATAATACTACTGCTTACTTTAAGGCCAACTATCCACTAGGCTCCGAAGGGATGTAGGAGCGCCGAGAAGATACGCAATGCTCTGCTGCGGATACCCCGCACCCGGTAGTAGGGAATAAGATCAGGATTAAACCGTCTCTTGAATTCAGCAATCGCTGGTGTATTGGCACCAACAAAGTCAAAGGTTTCTATTCCGCCGGCAGCCAGGCAATGGACCAGTTCGCCTATCATGACGGTCATAGCGGGGCCGGGCTTGCTACCGGCCACCCAGTAGTATGCGTCGCTACCCTCGATTAGAACAGCGACACCTGCTGAGGGTGTATCATGAATCGCGTCTCTGAGTGTAAAACATCTGACTCGGTCTGTGGAGGCCAGTCTGGATACCAGATCGGACAGTTGACGTCGTTCGAGTGGAGGGCGCCGACCAGCCCGGGCGTATCCTTCGATACAGAGGTCAACGATATCGGTAGACGAGGACTTGCCTTCCACCAGGCGGTATCTCTCCCGCTTTCGGTGGAACGTTCTGCGAGCGCTTTCGGACCAGGCTGCGATACGTGCTTCCGGATCCGTCAGCGAGAGTCTGAACGTATAGAATGGTGTAGCCTGCCAGCCGGACCACTGAAAAGCCCGTACGTCGGTAATTGCCGGCGGAAGGTACAGATCTACCATGCCGTAGTGGGCCATCAGCGTCTCGGCCAGAACATGGTACCAGGATTCCTCTCCATGAACTTCGGCTCCATGGGGCAAACGTTCTGCCGACAGAGGGGTGAAGGGAGTAAAACCGACGGGTCCGGCTTTTAAAAGAGGACCTATCCGTCGCTCGAAAAGAAGTGCTCCCGAAATATCCTTGCTTTCACGGGCCAGAACGACGGCTACTCTCCGGCCCGTCGCCTGAGAAAGGCTCTCGACGTAATCCAGGTTCGAGAAAGGCGTTCGAATTATACTGACCTCTTGCAGAGCCTGCCAACGTTCGCGTATTCCGGGCTCCTCCAGATCATAAATCGACGCCCGCACTTTCATGAGTTTCAAAGGATGAACTGGCTGAGATCTCTGTTGCTGACGATCTCTTTCAATCGCTGATCCACCATTTTCCGGTCTATTTTAATCTCAGACTCCCGGTTGGAGTCGGGCACATCGAAGAGGATGTCCTCAAGCAGTGTGGTCAAAATGGTATGTAGTCGTCGCGCGCCTATATTCTCGACCTCGTCATTTACCTCTGCGGCAATTCGAGCGATTTCTCTGACAGCCCCATCGGTGAATGTTACGTCGACTCCCTCAGAGGCCAGTAGTGACTTGTACTGCTTAAGAAGAGCATTCTTAGGGATCGTGAGGATTTTGTAGAAATCGTCTTCGGACAGACTCGATAGTTCCACTCGGATTGGAAATCTGCCCTGAAGTTCGGGTATGAGGTCACTGGGTTTCGATACGGTAAACGCGCCGCTCGCTATGAAAAGGATATGATCCGTCTTGACCATGCCGTATTTGGTCATTACGCTGGATCCCTCTACGATTGGCAGTAGATCTCGCTGGACGCCCTCCCGCGACACATCGGGGCCGCCTTTGGACGCAGCGGCCCTGGTGGCAACTTTGTCAATCTCATCGATGAACACGATTCCGGATTGCTGGACCCTCTGGAGCGCATCCTTCGTCACCTTGTCCATGTCGATGAGTTTTTGGGCCTCTTCCTGTGCAAGCACCTCTCTGGCCTCAGATACTTTTACCCGGCGTTTTTTCTTCTTCTTACCGCCCATGTTGCCGAAGATGTCCTGAAGGTTGACCCCCATTTCTTCCAGGCCCATCGGCCCGAACACCTGCAGCATGGGCGTCTGTTCGGACGCCACTTCAATCTCGATTTCCCGGTCGTCGAGTTCTCCTCTGTTCAGCTTCTCGCGGAATTTGCGTCGGGTCCGATCCCTGAGATCCTGATCGGTAGTCGGATCGTCGGATTCATTGCCAGTATTTTGGCCCTGCATCACGAATCCCGCGCCGGATACCAGTTCCTTCTGCCGGCCGGGAGCCGGGGGAATCAAGGTGTCCAGAATACGTTCTTCCGCCAGTTCGAGTGCCCGAACCTCCACCTTGCTCGCATGCTCCTCGCGTATCATATTAATCGAGATATCTACCAGATCACGGATCATGCCTTCTACGTCGCGGCCTACGTATCCAACTTCAGTGAATTTGGTCGCTTCTACCTTGATAAATGGAGCACCGGCGAGACGGGCAAGACGCCGCGCTATCTCGGTCTTTCCGACTCCGGTCGGACCGATCATGATGATATTATTCGGCATGATCTCGTCGCGCATCTCATCCGATGCGTTCAATCTCCTCCATCTGTTCCTCAGTGCAATGGCGACGTTCTTTTTTGCGTCCTTTTGGCCGATGATGTATTTGTCCAGCTCGGCGACGATTTCGTGAGGTGTAAGCTCCTGGTGCAAACTCTGGAATGTCATACAAATAGAATGGTTTAGATACTATAGTAGGACCGCCCAGTTATTGATTTGCAGGCTATACTGCCTGTTGTAATCAAAAACAAAATAACCGAACGGTCCCATGAGCGAAC
>JACZYK010000181.1 GCA_022571135.1 Bacteroidota bacterium | reverse complement strand
AATTGGTTATCGGTGCGCTCTTCCCCAGACCGGTTCACTCATGCGACGCGGTCTCGTCGCCCTGCTGCTCGGTAACCGCCGAAACGAATATTTCCCTGAGGGGCGGTTCAATGAGCTCGAACCGTGTGATATCGTCTACATGGCGCAGCGCCTCGTCCAGTACCTCACGCGACGGCGTATTATTGATGAGTCGGACTTCCGCCCGGCTCGTGCTGCGCTGATTCACCTCGATTTTCTGTTTCGATTCGAGCGTCTCCAGAAATCGATCAGATCCCTCGAAAACGATTACTATGATGTTGCGGCCGAATTGCTTCTTGACGTCTCTGAGTGCTCCCTGCAGCACTATTTCTCCCCGAGATATGAGGCATATGTCGTCGCAGAGCTCTTCGACCTGTTCCATCCGGTGCGAAGCGAAAAGAATGGTTCGGCCCTTATCTTTCAGCTCCATGATCACGTCGCGCAGCAACTCGACATTGATAGGATCCAGACCGGCGAACGGTTCGTCCATGATCAGTAAATCCGGTTCGTGCAGTATCGAGGTGATGAACTGGAGCTTCTGCTGCATGCCCTTTGAAAGCTCGTTGGTTTTTCGGCCGTACCAATCGAGGGCGTCGAACCGGTCCAGCCAATACTTGACGCGCTTGACCGACTCTTTCCTGGACAATCCCTTCAGTTCGGCGAAGTAACCGAGCTGGTCGCCGACCTTCATTTTCTTGTACAGACCGCGTTCTTCGGGCAGGTAGCCCATCCGCTGCTGACTCCATGGTCCGACTTGCCGGTCACCAAACAATACGCGACCGGAGTCGGGGATCATGATGTAGGCGATCATTCGAATCGTCGTGGTTTTGCCAGCACCGTTGGGACCGAGCAGACCGAGTATTCTGCCGGGGTGTGCCGTAAAAGACACGTCCTTCACGGCCAGAACCTTACCGAAACGCTTCGTGACACCTTCAATGGAGAGGATATGCATTCGCCTACCGTTTGATTTCCGAGATTCTAAAAGCAATTAAGATACGCCTTCAATCCTGTACATCCTGTTCGCTGTAAAACTCTACGTCGTCGATGCCAAACGTAAAGGGTCCGGTAAGATTCACGTAGAAGGCGATGTGGGTTACATCCGTACCTGTCCACGTCCGGGCCTGCCCGAAGCCTTCCTGATGGAAATCCTCGAACGGCACCATGAACGCCCGCCAGCGTTCGTCGAGTTCCACGTAAATATTGTAGAAATCGAAGTCGGACACGGCGGCCGTTCCCAACTGAACAATATAGGAGCCTGGCGTACCCTGCATCGTGAACGAGAGACCGTCATAAGCCGAAACGTCGGCAAGGGCGACCGAGACCGTGCCGTCTCTGGTGCTCCCGGACAGGCGGGTTCTCGCCCCTGACACTTCCGATCCGGAGGCACCGAACGGGCGTGAGCCCCCGACGGTTAAATAGTAGACCGATTGGGGTGCAAATCCACCGGTATCCACGAAGAGAGTTGAGATGGTTTCCGGTCCTGAAGCGATCGCCTCCCATTCCAGACCCAGTTCATTGCTGCGATCCCCGTCTTCGAAGCGATCGACCAGGCCGCTGAGCATCGGGCTGTTCTTGGGCGCCGGACCGCATGAGGTTAAGAAAATGGCGGTGAAGACAGATACAAGCGTAGAGGCCGAGACGAAGCTGTTTCTCATGAATCGACGTTATTCAATCGATTACATTACGGCGATCGGACGTCCGAAGATACAATCCAAACGTACACAGGTGCGCTTCCGCCCAGTGCCCGAAAGGCCGGGCGGAGACAGCCTTATCTCGCCGAATCTGCCTTATCTCGCCGGAGCTGGGCGAGGCTAAAGAAGGGAAAGCGTAGACGCCGGGATCGGAATCAGGTACTGGGGTTCGAAAACGTCTTCGTGGACCCCGAAATATCCCGTTCCTCTGAAATCCACCGCGACGAATCCATCCGCCACATGTTTTACTTCACCGATACCGTAGTAACTGGGCATGGGCCCGTAATAAACCAGCTGTCCCTGGTCGAGAGACTTCCTCCGCCTCGCCCGCCGGTGAAAAGCTGGGATGGCGGGCAACAATTCGAGTCGATATTTGCTGATGAAGTTCTTCAATGTCGCACGTTCCAATGGTGTCTTCAACGCAAATCACGATTCTGAGGTTCTAAGGCCTGTTAACACTACCTGAAAGCTCCCTGTAGCCGCCTGTTAAGGCCCTAGCTGGGAAAGCTTTCGGGAGGAATGACCCTCGCTACTTGGTTCCGGATAGTTGGATCGGTATTTTGACTCAAGCTTTTCCCAAACACTGCGGATCGGGTGACCCATCATTCTCACCCTGTCGCAGATTTCTGTTCCCATCCAGCGCAGCTCTTTCTGATATGAAGCATGATGAGAAAATCGTCGATAGGCAGGTAGGTCGCAATGCAGACATGTTCGCACGGGCCATCGGCGAAAAGAAGACGCAAGAAGAGCGTTATCCGTACATCCGGATTCTGATCAGCATCATCGAACAGGCTCATTCCGAATGGAACCAGGCACCGACGAAGGATCACCAGATCTCTTTTCTCGTTTTCCACATGAGTAAGGGGACGATTGATCAGGACGAAGTTGCTGAAATAGTGCGTCTCAGGGACGAGGAAAGGGGCTATACGTCCACTGAGAGAAGGCCGGAAAAAGGCAAGCCGTCAGAGAAACAGGAGAAAGACGAGAAGCCGGAGGAAGTCAAAGAAGACACGAAACCGGCAGATGCCTCATCGGAAGCAGCGGAATCCGGCGACGAGAATACGCGAGAAAAAGAGCAAGCGACGACTATCGACGAGGGAAATACGTCCCAGAAGGTGAACCCTGAGGAGGCCAAACCCCAGTCCACCCCGGAAGATTCCACTGAGGAATCAGGAATAGAATCAGACTCGGACGATTCGGAAGAAGTTGCAGGAGACTCAGACGCATCCGACGAACGCGCCCACTAGCCGATCCGGTCTGGATTCTCTTTAAGGAAGCTCTTCCAATCCCTGTACCGTTTCTGTTGCGGTGTTCGATTTCTCTGTGCGTGACAGAGGCCGACAGCGAGTGCATCGGATGCGTCATGTCGCATTTTGATCGACTCATCGACTGCCAGGATGGATCTGACCATGTACTGGACCTGTTCCTTCGAGGCGTTACCGTTTCCCGTTACCGCTTTCTTTACCTCCTTGGGCGTATACTCGGTGACGGGAATTTCGTGGTTAAGAGCCGCCAGCATGGCTACAGCCTGTGCACGCCCCAGTTTCAACATCGATTGGGCGTTTTTTCCGTAGACCGGCATCTCGACAGCACAGGTGTCCGGCAGATAAAGCCCTATCAACTTGCAAAGATCGGAATAGATGGTTTTGAGTCGCAGCTGATGGCTCTCGTCCGGACGGAGTTTGATGACCCCGAAATCCAGCAGTCGTTCCTCCGACTGAAACACTTCGATCACGCCGAAACCGGTCGCGTGAGATCCTGGGTCTATACCGAGTACGATCATTTGGACGGTGTGCTCAAGACAGCTCGGCTAGAAGTGAATCGTTGAATTCGAGAGTCGTGAAAACAGCCTGGACGTCATGGTGCTCTTCGAGTTTTTCGATCAGGTTGATCACTTTGCCGGCAGACTCGACGTCAAGCCCGGTCGTGGTAACAGGAATTCTCTGCAATGACGCCTCTTCCGGAGTTATTCCCGCCCCCTCCAGCGCGGCCTGAACGGATCCGAAGGATTCTACCGGGGCCGTCACGATGAACGAACCGTCTTCGGAAGTCAGATCCTCGGCGCCCGCTTCCACAACCAATTCGAAGAGTTCAAGTTCGTCCACGTCTTCCGACGAGAGATCAAAGATGCCTTTGCGGTCGAACAGGTAAGCTACCGATCCATTCTGCCCCAGACTTCCACCGGCTTTGCTGAAAAGGCTTCGAACGTCGGCTACAGTCCGATTCGTGTTGTCGGTCAGGGCCTCAACGAAGACAGCAATTCCACCCGGTGCATAGCCTTCATATGTGATTTCAACATATTCTGCACCCTGAATTTCACCGGTGCCTCTTTTAATGGCCCTCTCAATGTTGTCCTTGGGCATATTCTCCGATTTGGCCTTTTCGACCGCGACTGCGAGTCTCGGGTTCATTCCCGGATCACTCCCTCCTTCACGCGCGGCGACCATGATGTCACGCGTTATTCTTGCCCAGCTTTTCGACCGTTTAGCGTCGGAGGCAGCTTTCTGACGCTTGATTTTCGACCATTTATTGTGGCCTGACATATCCAGATGAAGGGTCTAGTGGCTGAGTCTCTGTGCAAGACAAATATACGCTCGTTACCGGGCCCGGGATTCTGAAATTGTATCTAAACAGAGATCTTCGTTCTTATTCCGCCTGGTAAATCGAACCAGGACGATTCAATCTCGTTTATTTGAGTAATCACTTGGCATACCCGCACACGAGGGCCGGCTAATAGCCGCGACCCGGTACGCATCAGAGCGAATGAGCACACTCTCGGACATACCTATTTTGGAGGACCTCGATACTCCCAGGCAGACTACGATTCGTGCGTCGGGTTCGAAACGCGTATATCTGGAGACCTACGGATGCCAGATGAATGTGTCGGACTCGGAAATCGTTGCATCCGTTCTCAAGGAGGGCGGGTATGGCCTCACCTCGGACATCGAAGATGCCGACGTTGTACTGATCAATACGTGTGCGATCCGTGAGAATGCGGAGCAAAAAGTCAGGCGCCGACTCAAAGAAATAGGCGCGAGAAAGAGAAGGGACAATCCCGATCTTAAAATTGGAGTTCTCGGATGCATGGCGGAGCGGCTTCGACATCGGTTGCTCGACGAGGAGAAACTCGTAGATCTCGTGGTCGGTCCTGACGCGTACAGAGATCTCCCCCGGATGCTTGGGGAGACGCTCGATACGGGGCAAGCCGCCGTTAATGTCGAACTCTCGCGCGAAGAAACTTACGCCGATATCGTGCCGGTGCGCTACGACTCCAATGGTGTGTCGGCATTCGTTTCGATCATGCGTGGGTGCGACAACATGTGTTCTTTCTGCGTGGTGCCCTTTACCAGGGGGAGGGAACGAAGCCGGCCGGTGGCGAGCATTCTTTCCGAGTGCTCCGAGCTGATCGATTCAGGCTATCGCGAAGTGACGGTTCTCGGACAGAATGTCAACTCCTACCGCTTTCAGGAGAACGGATCGGCGGTCAACTTCGCCGAATTGATGTACAGGATCAGCAAGCTCTCTGATTCGCTGCGTGTGCGCTATTCGACCAGTCATCCGAAGGATTGCTCAGACGAGCTGCTGTATGTGCACAGGGAGCGGCAGAACGTCTGCAACTACATCCATCTGCCCGTTCAGCACGGCAATACAAAAGTACTGAAGCGCATGCGGAGGACGTATACCCGAGAAGGTTATCTGGATCTCGTCGCGCGCGTCCGGCGGATCGTCCCCGGAATTTCGCTTTCAACCGATATCATTACAGGCTTCTGCGGCGAGACGGAGGAAGAGCATGCAGATACGCTCTCGATGATGAGAGAACTCAGGTACGATCACGCCTACATGTTCATGTACTCCGAGAGGCCGGACACGTACGCGGCGAGAAAGTACACGGACGACGTTCCGGTCAAGATCAAGAAAAGGCGACTCTCAGAAATCATTGAGTTGCAGACGGCTATCTCGCTGGAGAACAATCGAGAGGAATTGGGGCGCCTCCATACCGTGCTCGCGGAAGGACCGAGCAGGCGAAGCGAGGCACAGCTGTCCGGCCGAACCGATACGAATAAAATGGTTGTCTTCGATCGGAAAGCCTTCAGAGCAGGGGACTACGTGGACGTTCGGGTGACGAACTGCACGTCTGCTACG